>JBJFDD010000181.1:0-2012 GCA_051889815.1 Candidatus Cryptobacteroides sp.
AACATCCTGAAGTGATTTCCAACAGTCTCGAAATCGCCTCTAAAATAGACAGTTACAAGATTGACAGGGGACATGTCCTTCCGAAATTCGATCTTCCGGAGGATTTTCTTGCCGACATCGACAACCAGCTGGAAAAATACAAGGAGGTCATCGACGTGGGCCGCTGCGACAAGGATGGCAATGACCGTGGGGAGGAATTCTGCAAATCCGTGGCATATCTTTGTCACCTTACTTACAGGGGAGCCCATATCCGCTATGGAGAGACGTTCACTCCGGAGCAGAGCGAACGCATCGATTTCGAGCTGAAAACAATATGCAGGATGGGTTTCCCGGACTACTTCCTCATTGTCCAGGACTATATCGCTGCAGCGCGTGCAATGGGTTCAATGGTTGGCCCCGGACGTGGTTCTGCAGCCGGTTCAGTGGTTGCCTACTGTCTGTGGATTACCAATCTGGATCCTATCAAGTACCAGCTTCTGTTCGAGAGGTTCCTCAACCCCGACCGTATCAGCATGCCAGATATTGATGTGGATTTTGAGGATCTGGGTGCTGCGCACAAATATGTGGAAGACCATTATGGTCTGAACCATGTGTCAAGGGTGATTACCTTCGGCACGATGGCTGCCAAAAGTGCCATAAAGGACGTGGCCAGAATCAGCAACCTGAGCATTGAAGAATCCAACCGCCTGACCAAGATGGTGCCTGACCGCCTGAGCGAGATGAAAGAGAAGGAATACCCTTTCAATCCGAAACTGGATGAACTCAAAAAGGGATTCAAACAGGTGAGCAAGATGGTTGAAATCGATGATCCCGACAATCCGGGACAGAAGAAGACGGTCGAGAAATTCTATCAGGTCGGAATGGAGGAGGTCGATGCAAAAATCAACCTGAAAAACTGCTACAGGCTTGTCCCCGAGTTTCAGGAGGAACTGAAAAACGGTACTGAACTCAACAAGGAAGTGCTGTTCTATGCCCAGAAACTTGAGGGAAGCATCCGTCAGGTGGGAGTACATGCTTGTGCGACCATCATCGGACGCGGAAACCTGATGGACTACATTCCTATATGCCTTTCAGAAGACAAGGAGGCAGTTGATGAAAACGGAAAGAAAAAGGAATTCTGGACATCCCAGTATGACGGCCATTACATCGAGGATGTCGGCATGCTCAAGATGGACTTTCTGGGGCTCAATACCCTGACCATCATCCATACCTGCCTCAACCTCATAAAGGAGAGGCACGGAATAGACATTGACATAGAGGCCATTCCTATTGATGACAAGCCAACTTACGAGCTCTATGGACGCGGAGATACGGTCAGCGTGTTCCAGTTCGAGTCTCCGGGTATGATGAACTGGCTGCAGAAACTTCAGCCGGAAAGGTTCGAAGACCTGATTGCGATGAACGCGCTCTACAGGCCTGGCCCAATGGACTACATTCCTTCCTTTGTAGCCCGTAAACAGGGTATCGAAAAGGTGGAATATGACCTTCCTGAAATGCAGGAATACCTTGAGGACACATACGGCGTGACGGTCTATCAGGAGCAGGTCATGCTCTTGTCGCAGAAACTGGCAGGCTTCACCAAAGGAGAGGCGGACAAGCTGAGAAAGGCGATGGGAAAGAAACTTATCGATGTCCTCAACTCCCTGAAAGACAAGTTCATGACCGGAGGCATGAAAAACGGTCATCCTGAAAAGGTGCTTGACAAGATTTGGAAGGACTGGGAGAAATTCGCACAATATGCCTTCAACAAGTCACATGCGACATGCTATGCCTGGGTAAGCTACCAGACGGCCTATCTCAAATGCCACTACCCTTCGGAGTTCCAGGCAGCCAACCTCACGGCCAATCTCGGCAAGGCAGATGAGATCAAAAAGATCATGGCCGACTGCAAGAAGAACAAGATTAATGTCCTCAACCCGGATATCAATGAATCAGAGGCGTTCTTCAGCGTGAACAAAAACGGAGATGTCCGCTTCGGCCTTGGAGGAATCAAGGGATTTGGTGACAACATC
>JBJFDD010000182.1:0-2006 GCA_051889815.1 Candidatus Cryptobacteroides sp.
CGCTTCCCAGCGGACTCTATTCGGTTAGTTAGTAGTGTATTACCTTATTCGAAAGAAGATAGTTTATCTTCTTGCTTGATAAACATTGATATCTTCTTTGCAAATATATAGTGAAAAATCGTTTTTAACAAATAAATCGAATAATTTCCGACGAGATTTTGAAATATGTCTAATTATTTGTCACCTTTTCCGGGAACTTCGCCCTGTTCCAGCAGATGGGGACGGAGCCTTTGCGTCCTCTCCAGGGCCTGCTCGTCCTGCCAGGCCCTTATGAGTTTAGGATTTCCGCTGAGAAGGACTTCCGGCACTGTCCAACCTTTGTAGTCGGCCGGTCTGGTGTAGATCGGAGGCGAAAGCAGACCGTCCTGGAAACTGTCGCTCAGGGCCGAAGTCTCGTCGGTAAGTACGCCCGGCACCAGCCGGACAATTGAATCTGTCAGAAGGGCTGCCGGAATCTCCCCTCCGCTGACAACATAATCCCCGACGGAAATTTCCCTGGTGACTAGGTGCTCCCGGATCCTGTGGTCGATGCCTTTGTAATGTCCGCAGAGGATGATGATGTTCTCCTTGAGGGAAAGTTCGTTGGCTATTCCCTGGTCGAGAATCTCCCCGTCCGGGGACATGTAGATTATTTCGTCATATTCCCTTTCCGCCTTCAACTCTCCGATCATCCTGTCAACCGGCTCTACCATCATTACCATTCCGGCATCGCCTCCGTAGGAATAGTCGTCCACCGAAAGACGGGGGCCGAGTCCGTACTTCCTGATGTTGTGGACATTGATTTCAACAAGCCCTTTTTTGCGTGCCCTGCCGACAATCGAGTGGCCCAATGGGCTCTCCAGAAGTTCGGGCACTACGGTCAGAATGTCAATACGCATACAAATTGATTCCTTTTTTGCAAAAATAGGTTTTTTGAACGATATTTTAGGTATATTTGTAAATGGCTATTTTTGTAGCATTTGTGTAATAACTCTCAAATTACTTTTCTTATGAGTGAAGATTTTGTTCCTGAGGTAACCGCTGCCCCAGATGTAGAAGAAACGACGAAGGCCCTAGAAGGGGAAACCGCTGCTTCTGCGGCTGAAACTGTGGATCTCAATTCGCTGTCCCTTTCCGAGCTTTCTGACATGTTTGACAGATTGTCCCAGTCGGAAGACCGGATGAAAAGATACAAGGAGGCCGATGCCATCAAATCGGCTTTCTACAAGAGACTCTCAAAGGAGAAAGCCGAGGCAGGGTTCGGAGCTTCGGTTGACGAGCCTTCTTCGCGCGAGGATGTATTGGATGAGGTTCAGGCACCTTCTGCCGACGCCCTTGTTTCCGACAATCCTTTCGATGCCATGGAGGCAGCCTTCAAAGGCGTCTATGCCAACTACAAGAAGGAACGTGCCGAATACAACCGCCAGCAGGACGCCATCCGGGAGGAGAACCTCGTCCTCAAGCAGGCCGTAATCGATGACCTCAAGGCTCTCGTAGAGAAGCAGGAGGATGTCAATTCCACCTTCCCGGCTTTCCGCGAACTACAGAACCGTTGGAAAGCAATCGGTCCTGTCCCTGCATCGAAGTTCCGTGACCTGAACGACAACTATCAGTACAATGTCGAGAAATTCTACGACATGGTCAAGATCAACAGGGACCTGCGTGACCTTGACTTCAAGAAGAACCTTGAGGCCAAGCAGCAGTTCTGTGAATATGCCGAAAAACTCTCTGAGAACGAGAATGTCGTCGAGGCTTTCCGCGAACTTCAGAAACTCCATGAGCAGTGGAAGGAGTTCGGCCCTGTTGCAAAGGAATTCAGGGATTCGATCTGGGAGAGGTTCAAGGCTGCCACTTCTGTCATCAACAAGAAGTACCAGGCTTATTTCGAGGAGCAGAAGGAGAAGCAGCAGGAGAATCTCGATGAGAAGACAAAACTCTGTGAGATGACCGAGGAAATCGCCTCAAGGGAAGTCAAGTCCTCAAATGAATGGAACACCCTCTCAGCAGAAATCGAGGAAATCCAGAAG
>JBJFDD010000183.1:0-2004 GCA_051889815.1 Candidatus Cryptobacteroides sp.
GGTACTTTCCCCAAAGCCCAGGAACGATGCCTTCAGAGTGGCGTCGGCAAGCGGTACTGATGGACGTTCAAGCCTGTAGCGTCCATCGTTGTCCGTCATGCAGGCAAAGTCCCGGGAATCCATCCTCAGGACAAGCACCGCGCCGGGCAGGGGTTCTCCATTCCCGTCACATACTACACCGCTTATGGTGCTGCCACGCTTGTCATCCGCGCCCGGGACCTCGCTCCGTGCGGCTTTGACCAGGATGATCTTTTTCTTTTCCACCCTGCATTCGAAGCCAGGCAGGATTTCAGCGATTATCTCGGGGATGGAGCAATCGCTCTTGTTGATACTTACAATTCTTCCGGAGTCGAAATCGGATGAATTCCAGAAGAAAGAATAGTCACTTTTACGCTCTATTGTCTTCAGTACCTCCTTCACGGTCGCATTCTCCATTTGGATGCTCAAGCGTGCAGTCTGGGCGGACAATGGCGTTTGGCAAAATAACAATACTGACAGCAGCAATACTGTCAGAACGGCTCTAAGACGTTCCATTGACAATGGTTACCGGTTCAAGTGTTCAACAATCAGTTCCTGAACAGCAGTATATGGGATCCATCGATACGGTATCCGATTCCCGAAAGCGTGCTGACGGCATCGAGGATTTCCTCCAGGGGTTCGTTTCTTACGGTCAGGGACAGTCTTGTGTCTCCGCAGTCAAGACCCGGGCTCCAGGCGAAGCGAACGTTGTACCAATGAGCGAGGCTTTCGATGATGTCAGGGAGAGGGAGCTCATCAAAAATGAGCCGGGTGTCAGCCCAGTCCGTGTAGTTCCCTGTCCTGGTTCCCGTGAGTTCCCAGCCATCTCCTGAAGCAGTCTCCGAAATAAGTTCACCCGGTTTGAGGACAATCTCCCCAAGACCCGGACCGCTTACCCTGACGCTGCCCTCTGCCAGACAGGCGGAAAAAGGTCTGCCTTCATAGGCCGTTACGGTAAAGACGGTACCGAGCACTTCGACATTCATCTTGTCGGTGCCGACAATGAACGGCCGTCTTTCGTCACGTTTCACTTTGAAGTAGGCCTCTCCCTCAAGTCGCAGTTTGCGTTGTCTCCCGTTCAGTTTTCCCGAATAGTACAGGCGGCTGTCACTGTTAAGCCATACTGTCGAACTGTCAGGCAGGACAAAACTGCTTTTGCCGTTTTCGCCGCAGGCAAGGCATGTCTCCGAAGAGAAATGGGCTCCGGCAAAGTAAAATCCGGCAAAAGCGATAATTGCCGCTGCAGCACAGGCAACCGCTGCCAGCAATCTGCGCACATTGCTTTTGGAGCCGGCCACCATGTCCAGAGGGTTTTCCATCAGTCCCGATGCGACGGGCTTGTCTTCCAAAGCCTGCCACAATATTTCGACCTTAGGGTCCGGATTCTGTCCGATGGGTTTCTCAGTCATATAAACGCTGTTCGATAGGTAGACAATATGTTTGGGTTCTACACGCAGAAAATTTTCAACTTTTTTTTATTTTCAGTGAAATCCGCAGGTTCAGCAGTGCATTTGAAATGTGTTTCTCGACTGTCCTGACACTGAGTCCGAGCTTCCTGGCAATCTCCCTGTTCTCCAATCCTTGAATTCGGCTCATTTTGAATATTTCCCGTCTTTGAGGAGGCATGGCATCTATTGTCCCGTCGATTATCCGTTTCATCTCATCAAGCAGAAGCAGGCTGTCCGTCTCCACGTCAGAATTTTCAGTGCGCGGGAGGGAGTAATCACGGAAGCGCCTCTCCACCTGTTCTTTCCTGACGGAGTTAACGTAGCTGTTGTACACCATCCTCATGAGATATTTTTCAAAGGAGTCGGCTTTGGAAACGCTCTCGCGCAGTTTCCATATCCGCAAAAAGATATCGTGGGTGATGTCCTTTGCCAGCTGGGCATCGCCGGAAAGGGCAAGCACGAAATTTATGCAGCGTCCCGCATAGCACTCGTAAAGAATGGCAAAGGCCTTCCGGTCTCCCATTCCCAGGCGTTCAAG
>JBJFDD010000184.1:0-1994 GCA_051889815.1 Candidatus Cryptobacteroides sp.
CTATCTTACATGGGCGCAAATCAGCTGGCCATGGCTGGTCCTGGGAAATGCATTCGCCAGGACAACTGGTTGGATACAGTGGTATGAATATACCGGAACCCTGGGCGGTTCGCTATGGATATGGACAGCCAATCTCGCTGTCTTCGGAGTACTGATGACCCTTGCGAAGGGCAACTGGAGGCACAGGACCCCGGCTGCCAGGCTTTTCTTTTCAGCAGGCACACTGGCACTTTTCGTGGTTCCTCCCGTGCTTTCATGTTTCTTGAAGCCCGATGAGCCGGACGGAAGCCTCGATGTTGTCATCGTCCAGCCCAACATCGACCCATATGACAAGTTCGGAGGGATGACCCAGGAACAGCAGACCGACCTCCTTCTCTCACAACTGTCGGAGGCGGCCCCACAGGGCAATGTCCTCTGCCTCGCTCCGGAGACATTCACCAACGACATCGTCACCAACGACCTTTATCTCAGCCCAACGCTGAACCGTTTCCAGGAATATGCCGAAGCACATCCCGGAGTCAACATCCTCTTCGGGGCATCGTCGCGGACATATTCGGAATCCGCCGTGCGCCCTTCCCACACTGCGCGCCGCCGTCCGAACGGACTCTGGATGGAGAGCCACAACTCTTCCCTGATGGCAAGTGCCGGGCGCACCCCCGACATATTCCACAAGAGTAAGCTTGTCGTCGCTGTCGAGATGACCCCTTATCCGGCAATTTTCTGTCCCATTGATGACATGCTCGGGGGAGTGATGGGACGCAACGTCGGACAGAAGGAAGTGACGAACCTGTATTTTGCTGAATATGACTCCACGGGTGCCATGACCGGGTCTTTCCCTGTCGGAAGTGCCATCTGTTACGAATCAGTCTATGGCGAGTACTGCACTGAATATGTCAGGAAGGGAGCCAGGCTGCTTACGGTGATTACCAATGATGCCTGGTGGAAAGATACTCCCGGCTACCGTCAGCACCTTTCATATTCATCCCTCAGGGCCATAGAGACCAGGCGCTGGATTGCACGTTGCGCCAACACCGGAATTTCGGCTGTGATAGACCCTGCAGGAAAGATTGTGCAGAAGACCTCATGGTGGGAGCCCCAGGTCCTGAAGGCCCGGGTCGGATTGAACTCAGGGGAGACTTTCTTCGTGCGCCATGGCGACATCGCCGGGCGGATTTCAGTGATGATGTTCCTATTGATGTTCTGCGGAATTGCTGTCCGTAGCTTCACCCAATCCCGTCTTGGGAGATAAAAAAGACAGGCTAGATTTCCAGCCTGTCTCCTTTCTTGTCATAGATTTCATTCTGCAGTACCGAGAACCCTGTCATTTCGACAAGGGTCAGTTTGCATCCGTATTTCTTCTTCCATTTGCCGATGAACGACTTGTCGCCCAAAAGTGACTGCCCTCTCTTCAGATAGGCCCCCAGAATCGGGCTTACCTTCAATGTCAGTTCTTTCTGCCCCTTTTCGGTGAAGAACGCAATGTCCCTTTCAATCTGCTCGTCAATGACGGCGCTCGGGGCGATTTTTCCGGTTCCATGGCATACAGGGCACACTTCCTCAGTGTTGATCTGCGTTACCGGGCGGATCCTCTGCCTTGTAATCTGCATGAGACCGAATTTGGTAAGAGGCAGGACATTGTGCTTGGCGCGGTCGCTTTCCATCAGTTGCTGCATGTAGTGGTGCAGTTCGTTGCGATGCTCTCCGGAATCCATGTCGATGAAATCCACGATCACGATTCCTCCCATGTCCCTCAGCCTCAGCTGCCGGGCGATCTCTTCAGCTGCAATCTTGTTGACCTCGAAGGTGTTGTCCTCCTGGTTCGATGTCTTCGCGCGGATTCCGCTGTTGACATCAATCACATTCAGCGCCTCAGTAGTCTCGATGACCAGATAGGCACCCTGCTTCATCGGAACGACTTTTCCGAAAGAACTCTTGATCTGTCTTGTGACCTCGAAATGGTCAAAGATCGGTTCTTTCCCTTCGTACAGCTTTAC
>JBJFDD010000185.1:0-1986 GCA_051889815.1 Candidatus Cryptobacteroides sp.
GTCCTGACCCTGGCAGGCTGCACCGTCAAAAGGTCGGGGACTGTTTCATTGGAAGAACATGTACCTGATTATCTTGTCATAGATGAGGATCCGGAAGGTCGTACAAGGGTGATTTCACTCTCTCCTTTCGGCCTCAAACCGGATACACTCATTCTTTCCGGACCGCTTCAGAGGCTGGTCCTGATGAGTACCACTTATGTGGGATTCCTGGATGCCATCGGCTGCGATTCCGTCATTGCTGCTGTCTCGGGATTGAAATATGTCTGCAGCCCGGAATTGCAGAAGGCTGCACAGGAAGGCAAGGTGAAGGAAACCGGCTATGACGCTGCACCTGACTACGAGGCGATCCTTTCGGCAAATCCTGACCTCGTCCTGACATATTCAGTGTCGGGTGAGGAATCCCGCTTTGTCAAAAAACTTGAATCCTTGGGTATCAGGGTCTTTACCGTCCACGAACATCTGGAAAGGTATCCTTTGGCAAGAGCCTCGTATGTGAGACTCTTCGGCGCGCTTACAGGGCGAATGGACCGGGCGGATTCCGTTTTCACCATGGTCCGGAAGAACTATGAATCCCTCAGTTCCGGAGCGGAGGGACGACGCAGGAAGGTTCTTATGAATATCCCGTATTCCGACCAGTGGTTCATACCGGGCGAGGATAACTACATGACTCATCTGGTGATGGATGCAGGCGGTACGGTGCTTGGCGCCGGAAAGGGTAGAAGGGAATCTTCCGTCATCTCTTTGGAGGAGGCCTATTCGCTCTCCGCCGAGGCGGACCTCTGGCTGAATGTAGGGTGGTGCAGTACAGTCTCCCAGTTGGAGAGGGAGAATCCTGTTTTCGGGGACTTCTACGAAGCCATCGCCCGGAATGCTGCCTTGTTGGGGCTTGGAGACTCGGAACCGGTCTGGAACTGCAATCTCCGCTTGACTCCCTCCGGAGGCAATGACTTCTGGGAGTCCGGGGCTGTCCGGCCTGACCTGGTGCTCTCCGACCTGGTAGGTATATTCAATGGCGATGGCGGAGAAAAGTACTATTACAGGCCTGTCAGAAAATGATCCTGAAGCCGATGGTATGGTTGCCGCACCAACTGCCGGTAACTGAGGTTTCCCCTTCATCCCTGCAGGCAAGTGGCTCTCTTTCCCTCAGTTCTATGGCAACTATGTCTCCTGTCCGGATATAGACTGTTTTTGTGGCTTCTGCGATTGCCTCCTCAATCATCCGTCCTGTGGCATCCTTTCCTGTGCAGGAAAAGAACCGCTGGCCGTTCCTGTACAGTTCGAATTCATTGTCCTCCTCTCCCAGGGTCACCGGAAGAAAGAGCGGGGTAGGAAGGAATGAAGTGTGGTCCAGGCAGCAGGACTGGGCATACATTTCACCCTGAAGACCTTCCGCTTCATCGGGATAGAGGAGAACCCCGAAGTTGACAGCATCATAGTAACGGGACGCGAACCGGATTCCAACACTTCTGCCGGGCTTGGAAATCCGGGCAAAGAGTACTGGCGATGCTGAAATGAGATTGACTGGTTCCGGAGGATAGAAGTCCTCGTTGTCCTTCTCCCAGGTCGTGTCCGGACGGACTACCGTGTGCCCTCCCTGTGTGCGTACTATGATATTCATTGCGCGTTGGTTGTCAGAACAACTTTCTGTTGTTGAATTTGTCCTGGAGCCTGCTGAGCCCTTCGCTCATGAGTTCATTGTCGAACTTTTCCTTGAGCAGGGCGAACTGCCTCTTGGTGTCCATGGTGAATTCGCCGTTCTCGATCCATGAGAAGTAGGTCGGCTCTGTTTCATAGATTTCCCTGGCAGTCCTGCCTTTGTGCTTTCCGAAATTGATGGTCGGCTCGTTGTCCTTGTTCATCACCAGGCGACCGGCATAGTCTATGGTTTTCGGCCTGCCGGCAACGTTGGCCAGGAACTCCACGTCGTTCTTCAGGGCGACTTCGTGGTACTTGTCAGGCTCCTTGTACATCTCGAGTTGTCCTTTG
>JBJFDD010000186.1:0-1982 GCA_051889815.1 Candidatus Cryptobacteroides sp.
TTCGTAATTCATTGGTTTTCTTTTATTTATATTTTATTGATCCTCCGTCTCCGCCCGCTCATCGGCCTCGTTCCAGCCATGTCATCGGCCCTGCCTCCGCCTTGTTCTAAAGCAACTCGTCAGAATACTCCATCATCTTGAGAAGCTGATTCTTGGCCCGGCGGATCTTGGTCTTGACCGTATTCAGCGGCATGTCCAGCGCCTCGGCAATCTCCTTGTAGCCGAAATTGTCAATCAGGTTCATTTTTGCAACCACCCTGTAGTCATCCTTCAGCTTCTCGATATTGTTCAGCCACTTGTCGTACTCCTGCTGGTTGATGATGTCCTCTTCCGGATTGTGCATCGTTGCCGGGATATCCTTCAGCTCGGCGAAGTCCTCATTGATGGATGTCGTTGGCAGATTGGTCTTCTCCCTGTCGTTTCTGCTCAGGTGGTCGAAGGCCGTATTGCGCGCAATCCTGTAGAGCCAGGTCGAGAACTTATACTCCGGATTGTAAGTTGCAATCTGACTGAAAGCCTTCTGGAAACTTTCCAGACAGATGTCTTCAATATCCTCTTTCTGAGACACATAGCGTGCTATATGTGCGCGCACTCCTGCATTGTATCTCGTGTAGAGAACGATGTACGCCGCCTGGTTCTGCTCGGCGGCAAGCTCAGCAAGGGATGCGTCACTGAGTTTAGTGAGCTTCGAGCCAGTTGTTTCCATGGTTACATTCAACAGTTAGTGGAACAGACAATTTGATGACATTCTCCATCTCCTCTTTCACGATACTCTCAACGGCCTCAACCTCCTCTGCCAGGGCGTCAAAGAGCAGCTCGTCGTGGATCTGGAGCACCATACGGCTCTTGAGGCCTTCTTCCCGCAACCTCCGGTCCACGCTAATCATTGCAAGTTTTATGATATCGGCCGACGTGCCCTGGATAGGAGCATTCACTGCATTCCTTTCAGCAAGCGAGCGCACGGTGGCATTCCTGGAATTGATGTCCGGCAGGTAACGCCTCCTTCCGAAAAGCGTTTCGACGTAGCCGCATTCCCTTGCAGATGCCAGTGTATCATTGATATACGAGGAAATTGCAGGGAAATTCTCGAAATAGTCGTCGATGATTTTCTTCGCCTCGCCACGGCTCAGCTTCAGCCTCTGGGAAAGCCCGAATGCTGAAATTCCGTACATGATTCCGAAGTTCGCCGTCTTTGCAATCCTCCTCTGGTCCGCCGTCACTTCGCTCAGGCCGATGCCGAAAATCTTTGCTGCCGTGGTGGCATGCACGTCCTGTCCTTTGCGGAAGGCCTCAATCAGATGGGTGTCGCAGCTGAGATGTGCCATGATCCTGAGCTCGATCTGTGAATAGTCTGCTGAAATTATGACTCCTTCCGGGTGGCTCGGGACAAATGCCTTGCGGATTTCCTTTCCCCGTTCGGTCCTGATTGGGATGTTCTGCAGGTTGGGCTTTGAGGAACTGAGCCTTCCGGTGGCCGTAAGTGCCTGATTGAAAGTGGTATGGACCTTCCATGTTCTTGGACTTATATAGCTTGGGAACGGGTCTATGTAGGTGGAAATGAGTTTCCGGATTCCACGATATTCGAGGATTTCGTTGATAATCGGACTCCTGTCCGCAAGGGCAGTGAGCGTGTCCTCGTCGGTCGGATAGACATATCTGACACCGCTCTTTGGTTTCATCTTCGGGTCAATCTTGAGTTTCTCGAAGAGCAGTACTCCTATCTGCTTGGGTGACAAGATGTTGAGGTTTGGCTCGTCGGCCATTTCCCTGATTCTGTCCTGAATCTGGTTCATTTCGACAGTTAGTGACGAGGCATATCTCCTGAGCTGCACCAGGTCCACCTTCACTCCTTCACATTCCATTCTTCCAAGCACCGACAAGAGCGGCTCTTCCATCTTGAAATACAGATTTTCAAGGCTCTGCTCCTTCAGTTCCGCCATTATCCTGTCCCCGAGCAAGGCTGTCACCGCAGCTTCTTCCTG
>JBJFDD010000187.1:0-1981 GCA_051889815.1 Candidatus Cryptobacteroides sp.
TCTGTCTCTAAGAAATTAACGCTCTCGTATAATTTTCTCGGTACTTGCTTGTACTATTCTTTCATTATTGTCAATGAACTTGGTGTTTTCCCGTCCTTCTCGCGAACGGGATTGCAAAGGTAAGGACTTTTTCTTTCTCTCCAAATTTTTTTCTTACTTTTTTTCAGTTTTTTTCAGTTTTTTCCGGAAAACGCCAGAAAATGCTCCAAAACGGCACCACGAAAGGACTTTTTAATTAGATTTGTATTTTGGTCACCGCCGTTTGTAATATTCACAAGAACTGAACGATATGGGTTTCTTTACATTTCCTGGAGAACAGGAGCACAGAAAATTCAACTACCGCCCGATTTATTATGACAAGGACGAGGAAGAACGCCGCCAGACATTCGGCCATGTAGATGGACGGCTCGAGAAGGAGAAGGAAAAGGGAGAGTACAAGCCTGGAGACTACATCCGCGGCTCCCTGCGTGGAGGCAACTACGCCAGCAGGAAATCTAGCGCCAACGGTGCAACAAGGCTGATAGGCATAATCGGCCTTCTCTGCCTAGCAGGCATCCTGATTTATTTCGCGAAATACTTTGAAATACTCTTCAGCTAGCGAATGGAAATCCGAATCCTTCCCGGTAACATTGCCAACATGATAGCCGCGGGAGAGGTTGTCCAGAGACCCTCTTCCGTGGTCAAGGAACTCGTCGAGAATGCCGTGGACGCCGGGGCAGACCAGATCAGCGTGATTGTAACTGATTCGGGCCGGACCCTGGTCCAGGTGATAGACAACGGCTGCGGAATGGATCCGGACGAAGCTGTACTCTGCTTCGAACGGCACGCCACCTCCAAAATCGCCACGGCCGAAGACCTCCAGGAGATAATGACATTCGGATTCAGGGGCGAGGCACTTGCCTCGATTGCAGCCGTAGCGGAAGTCACCCTGAAGACCCGGAAGGACGAAAGTGAACTGGGCTGCGAAGTACGGTTCGCCGCTTCGCAACATCTATCGACGGAAGAAACCGCCGTCCCGAAAGGGACAAACATAGCCGTCAGGAACCTTTTCTACAACATTCCTGCAAGAAGGAAGTTCCTCAAGTCCGACAATGTGGAATTCAAGCACATTGTCGAGGAATTCACCAGAGTGGCGATCACCCGCCCCGAAATAGCATTCACCCTCATCCACAACGGCAAGGAAGTGTTCGTGCTGAAGAAGTCCAAGGGAGTGAAGTTCAGGATACTCGACCTGCTGGGGCACAACGTCACCGGCGACATGGTGGACGTCAGTGCCGACACATCCCTGGTGACTCTCCGTGGCTTTGTCGGCAAGCCCGACAGCGCAAGGAAGACCCTGGGGAACCAGTTCTTCTTCGTCAACGGAAGGTTCTTCAGAAGTCCGTACATGCACAAGGCAGTGATGAAAGCCTACGAGGACCTTGCCCCGCAGGGTACCACCCCGTCATATTTCATATTCCTGGAGACAGACCCGCGCTCAGTGGATGTCAACATCAGCCCGACCAAGAGCGAAGTGAAGTTCGAAGACGACTCCTTCGTCTTCCAGGTCATCTATGCCGCAGTCAAGGAGACCCTGGGCAAGAATTCCTTCGCGGCCAGCATCGATTTCAGCAATCCGGAAGCCAAAGATATGCCAGTGATGGGCAGCCATGTTTCCGAATATGGCAACGACTCGGCCCCGGCCGTTGATTTCGACCCGCAGTACAATCCTTTCGAGAGCGGACCGACCGAGATTCCTTCATTCGATTTCGGAAACGGGAAGCAGTCCGGGAGCAGTCCCGAAGGGGGCTACGGCAGCATCGGAAGCCATGGCAACAGCGGAAGCTACTCTTTCCGCAATTCCGGGGCCAGGGACTTCGTCAACAGCAGGGAGGACTACGGCAAGCTGTTCCAGGAAAATTCCCTTCCGGTGACCCAGACAATCATCCTGGAGGGAAAGTACATCGTCACTCCGTCGCGGGACGGTCTCATGGTTGTGAAC
>JBJFDD010000188.1:0-1981 GCA_051889815.1 Candidatus Cryptobacteroides sp.
TTCATTACTATTAATATAATCCGTGCAAATATAAAGCAATTTTTTCGTACTTTTGTAATCTCTAGACTCTCAATGGATATTAAAAAGACAAACATCAATGGTCACAATTGAAGAACTGCAGCGCATCTCCTCTCAGGTCAGAAGGGACATCGTCAGGATGGTGACTTGCGCAAAATCCGGACATCCGGGCGGCTCAATGAGCAGTGCCGACTTTCTTACTGCTCTGTATTTCGGAGTAATGAAACATGATCCACAAAACTGGACAAGGGGCGGAAAGGGAAGCGACATGTTCATCCTCTCGGCAGGACACCTGACGCCGGTCTATTATTCACTCCTTGCAAGGACCGGTTATTTTCCTGTAAGTGAACTGGCTACGTTCAGGCAGTTCGGCACCAGGCTTCAGGGACACCCATGCATTGAAAAGGGACTTCCGGGAATATTCCAGGCTTCTGGCTCCCTCGGTCAGGGACTTTCCGCAGCAGCCGGAGCCGCTCTTGGCAAGAAGCTCGACAAGGAGGACAACTTCGTCTATGTAATGATGGGAGACGGAGAGTGCGAGGAAGGACAGATATGGGAGGCAGCAATGTTCTCTGCACACCACAAGATTGACAACCTCATCGCAATGGTTGACTGGAACGGCCAGCAGATTGACGGAAAGGTCGATGACGTGGCAGGTGTTGGAGATCTCGAAGGAAAATGGAAAGCCTTCGGATGGACGACCATCGTTGCAGACGGACATGATTTCAAGGAAATCCTTAAAGCCTTCGAGCAGGCCAGGGGCCTTGCAGGAAAGGGCAAGCCGGTTGTCATTCTTTTCCGCAGCGACATGGGACATGGTGTTGACTTTATGGCCGGAACCCACAAATGGCACGGAAAAGCGCCTTCGCAGGAGCAGTGCGACCAGGCTCTCTCACAACTTGAAGAAACTTTGGGTGACTTTTAGGATTGTTTAACGAAAAAGACGTAATTGTTATGACAAAATATACAAATACAGGCAACATCGACACCAGAAGCGGTTTCGGTGCAGGACTTCTTGAGGCCGGAAGGCAGGACAGCAGGGTTGTAGCCCTGACAGCAGACCTTATCGGCTCTCTGAAAATGGACGCCTTCGTCAAAGAATTCCCTGAAAGATTCTTCCAGTGCGGAATTGCGGAAGCAAACATGATAGGTGCAGCAGCCGGACTTGCAATAACCGGCAAGATTCCGTTTGCAGGCTCGTTTGCAGAATTTGTTACCGGACGTGTTTACGACCAGGTAAGGCAGGAAGTTGCCTATGGATGCACAAACGTGAAAATTGCATCCTCTCATGCAGGCATCACCCTCGGAGAAGACGGAGCGACCCACCAGACAATGGAGGACATAGCCCTCATGAGAGCCCTTCCGGGAATGGTTGTCATCAATCCTTGCGACTACAACCAGACCAAGGCGGCCACAATTGCTGCAGCAAAATACGAAGGTCCTGTCTATCTGCGTTTCGGAAGACCTGCATGGCCTAATTTCACCTGCCCTGACCAGGAATTCGTAATCGGGAAGGCGATCTGCATGAATGAAGGCAAGGATGTAACTATTTTTGCCACAGGCCACCTCGTGTGGGAGGCAATCGGAGCAGCTGAAATCCTTGAAAATGAGGGCATTTCCGCTGAAATTATTGACATTGCGACAATCAAGCCTCTCGACACCGAAGCTGTAATCGCATCTGTCCGCAAGACGGGAGCAGCGGTTTGCGCTGAAGAGCACAATGTATGCGGCGGCCTTGGAGAACTGATTGCCGGTGTGCTTGCAACCAGCGTTCCTACACCTCTGGAGTTCATCAACGGAGGTGACAAGTTCGGACAGAGCGGAACTCCGGCAAGACTGCTTCAGGAGTACGGAATGGATGCTGCCCACATAGCTGAGGCCGCAAAGAAAGCCATTGCAAGAAAATAAAGGACCGTTATCCTGATGACGGACAGGCAAATCATAGATCTGTACAGGGAGGGCT
>JBJFDD010000189.1:0-7115 GCA_051889815.1 Candidatus Cryptobacteroides sp.
ATGGAAGGTAATGTACCTGACATATTCTTCAGCACTCTTTCCGTCCTCGCTGAAGTAGAGGGAGACCACCCACTCGTTGGCTTTTGTGGTGTAATAGGTGTTGTAGGTGTTGTAGAAATTAGGAGTTTCCGCATTGGCACCGTATGAGTCGTCGACGACTTCGATAGCACCCTGGAAGCTGTAGCGGTGGAGAGCCTCGGCTGCATCGACAAGAATAGCGGTGATGGTAACCTTGCCGTCCTCTGTAGCCACATTGATCTCACCGTCAATGATGCTGATTTCTTTCTGTCCGGAGAGGATGGTGGTGTAGTACTCTTCGTGTCCGTCGGTGGACTTGATGGCGAAGGTCATGTCAGCATTGGTTGCAGTGGCATCAACTGCATAAGTGCCGTCGATGAGGGTTTTTCCGATTCCGAGCTCGTTTTCCATCTCGTCAGTACGTGCGTTGTTGAGGACGAGCCTGATTTCTTCGCCTTCTTCGGTCTTGAGAATGACTGCGAACTGGCCGAAGGTTGTGTAGGCCCACATTTCGCTGTTGTAGATGCTCTGCCTGTTCCTGAGGTAGAGTGCAATTGCTTCGGTTGCCGGGATGTACTCTGCAGCCTGGGTGATTGAGTACTCCTGTGAAGTGCCCTCGGCGGTGATTGAGAACAATCCGGTTCTCGGAGCAAGGCCGGTGTTGGCGCTGACGTGGAGGAGGATTGTGCCTTCAGTAGGAGCCGCCTTGGTCTTGACGACCTCAATCCAGTCCTTGGCTGCCTCGTCGACGGTGACAGTGTACTCTACATTTGCCTTGACACCGATGGTGACGTCCTGCTCCTTGGCATCGATTTCAATTGATGCTGCGGTGCCGAAGTCCTTCAGTTCTGTCTGGTTGATTTTGAATTCGGTAACCTTGTCAGCCATTGTGAGCACTACCTTGCCGCTTCTGTCGGCGTAGTCGGTGTTGGCTGCTATGGTCATCGTGATGGTGGCAGGACCGGCGATTCCGGCAGTCTTGTCGAGAGAAATCCATTCGGCTTCGGAAACCATTGTCCAATCCGTGCTTGCGGTGAAGCTGATGGTCTGGACAGCACCGGCGTTCGAAACCGTGTAGGTGGTTGAATTGAGAGTGAGGATTTCCTCCTTCTCCTCCTTGGTACAGGAGAATGCAGCAAACATTCCCAATGCAGCTGCTGCAAAGAATAAGAACCGTTTCATTGTTTTGTTGGTTGGATGTTGTTAAGTTGTTGTCAACGATTGTCTTTTATTGTAATACTGTTGTCTATCATTTCAATCAGGTAGCTGTACCTGTTCCTGGTGTAGGAGTCCTTTGCCCCCGACCGTCCTTCTGCAAGAAGGCTGCGGGCACGGAGCAGATGACGGTAGCACGCCCTTTCGACCGTCTCGACATATTCAACAGGGATGGACTTTACATCCGGGGCGGCGCCGACAGTTTCGGCGGCAAAGCCATCATTGGATGTAGCTTCCTTGAATATCTCCTTGAGCGTCCCTGATTTTCCAATGAGGTTGTTGATGTACAGAACTGCGACCAGGTCCTGGCCTGGCAGCATCTTTCCATTACGCAACTGGCCGATCGCATAGTCCTCCAGGTCGCGCAGGTATTCTTCCAGGGTATAAGTGCTTCCGGCGACTGCTTCCGAGAAGGCCACATTGTAGATTTTGTTGAACATCAGTGAGAGATAGAGGGCATTGGCCCTGTCGATTGACGAATTCATCTTGATGGCTCCGGAAATCTCACGCAATTCCGGGGTGTACAGCCAATCTGTCACGATGGAATTCTCCATGGCTGTCTTCACTGCCTTCCTCTGGATGTCTCCGTCAATGCAGGAGAATTTTCCTTTCCCCTCACGCAGGTCCCGGGTCTCGATGGTGCCCACGAGACTGGCGAGGATGGAACTTGCTTCGCTTTTTGCGAGCCAGAGCCATTCGACGTAGAGTTCCCTGTAGGAGGTCACGGGCATGGTCGGATCTTTCAGCCATTGAGGCGCATTGGCGGCGGCGAACTTGATATGTTCCATCTTTGCTGAATATGCTTCGAAAGGATCGTTGCCCAGGTCACACTTGCAGCCTCTCGGGTCCGTGGACACTTCCTTGTCCCCCGAGAATTTGACATATTCATACTCCACGGCACCAGCCTTTGACCTGATGAGGGAGTCGAGGGCGGCCTCCTCGTCAGTGCCTTCCGGGAAGGTAGAGTAGAGCCATTCGATTGCGTACTTGTCGTATTCCCCGATCCTGTCGATGATGGTGACGACGCCTCTTTCCTTGTCACCCGGGCGTGCAAGGTAGTTGAACCTGACCCCGTCGGTGACAGAAGCGGTGATTCCGTGAGCCTGGGTGAATTCGGGGTCCCTGAGTTGGGCCGGTGAATATGCCCTGCTGCCCGCCGCGTTTGAACCCACGCCAAGGCAACGGGCGAAGTACTTCATCATGTCGGCCCTGAGAACGTCTGCCACTGCTTCCGGCGACAGCCTGTACGGCTGGTACCTGGTGTCCACGTCGCTGATTGTCCAGGAAGAAGCCTTGCGGACGGCATCCAGGTAATTGCCGGGGATGTCGATGGTGACGGAGAGGATTTCTCCGGTGAGCTGGCTGTATCTGGTGTAACAGAGAATATTCTCGCCCCTGCCGGTGCTGACGGTGACGCGGCTGACCATCGGGTCCTCGGCGTGGAATGAGGAGTCCGAAGGATAGGGTATGACTTCTACCGGAGAGCCGAGCCCGATCCTTTCGAATGCCGGATTCCAGGCCTCGATTCCTTCCTTGATGGCTTTCTGCCAGACCGGATTGATGAGGGTGTCGACATGGATCCTGATTTTCCTGCCGCCCTCGAGGTTCCACCTTCTGGCCGCTGTCTTGCGCGTGACTCCCTCCGTGGCGCTGAACTGCTGGACGGTGAAACTGTAGACTCCGAGCCGGGAATCCGAGAAGCGCACCGGCATGTTCCTTGCCTCGAGAAGTGTCAGGGTTGTAAGGTATTTTCCGCTGATACTCTGCTTGAAGTTGCTTTCGAGAGTGATGTCGTGGGTCAGTTCGCGCTCGACCCCGACACTGTTGCCGAACTCTCTCAACCCATTGACAAGAGTCAGTTCGTCCTTGCAGGTCTGTTCTGCTATCCTGTCGGAATTGAAATACTTGGCATAGAGCCTTACGGATTTTTCCCCATCCGTGGTGAACAGCGGGCCGGCATCGGCAATCACCGAAGTGCCGTCCTTGCTCCTGTACTTGACCGGGAGGGCGCAGAGAACGGCCTGGGCTCTGGAGCCGGAGAGGGCTTCCCTGATGGAAGCATCGCCGTCCTTGACATCGACCAGTCTCATCGGCTGCCTGAGAAGGACAAGAGTGTCAGTGAAATCCAGTTCGTAGGTTGTGGTCAGGGGGCTGACGTCAGTTCCCCTGGTCATATAGAGTGAAGATGACTCCAGTACGGTGCTGGTCAGCATCACTGTGCGTCCTTTGAGCGAGTCCGGAATCTCAAGGAAAAGATTCTTCCCGTCTTTGTAAAGTTTTATCTCCTTTCCCGCACACTGGAGATCTTTCTTGGAAAGGAACTTCTCCAGCGGAGTCTTTTTCGGCTTTGGCGCAGGTGCTTCTGCAGCCTCCTTCCTGTGCTTGCGGGAAGAATTCCGTTTAGGCTTTGCGTCCGCCTGGGTACAGACAGCCACGGCCGTCAGTGCCGCAATGAAGATTGTTGCCAATTGTCTGAACCTCATAGCGCAAACTCGATTTTCTTGATAAGCAGTTCGTAGTGGGCCTTGTCTTCGGCAGAAGCGGAAGCCTTCCTGGACTTCATCAGGTCCATGGCGCGTTTGAGGACTGAATATACTGACGAAGCGGAGAAATCTCCAAGGTTCATGACGCTGCGCGGCAGCCATTCGAAGCCGGAGATCTCTGAATATTCAATCTCGCCCTTCAGGTCTTCCAACATGCAGCAGGAGCATTCCTGATGCGGGTCGGCAAACGATTTGCCGCCAGCCTTCGAGCTTCTGAAACTGCCCATGGCAATCATCTGGTCTATGTAGTCCGTTTCAAGAGTACGTTGCTCCGCGGTCAGTTTCCTGCCCTGCATTGTCGGCTTCCAGACATAGCCGAACACTGCATCGATGCTCTCCGCTGTACTGAACTCCTGGCTGGAGATGCCGTCGGACTTGTCGCAGAAGAACGGTACGCTGAAGAATCTGCTGGACATTGCTCTCCTGACGGCGGCTGATGGTTTTCCGACCATCGGCAGACGGGACAGGACGGCCGGGTTGTCAAGCCAGCTGACATCCTCCATCATCCGGAAGGCGTATTCCAGAAGTTCCCTCTGGCGCTCTCCCGGGATATTCTCGAACCTCTTGTTGCCGTCGCCGGCAATGACCTCATTGCGGTAGAGACCTCCCACGTTGTTGATGACGTGGGTGTAGTAGCGCAGGTACTGGTTGAGGATTGCGGTCAGGATTCTCTGCCTGAATTCGCAGTCCGGATCTTCCCCGTCCGGAATCCAGTCCATGAAATTCTCCATAATGTACTTCAGGTTCGATACCCCGTACCGGGTAGCCTTGAGGACATCGTCTCCGAGGTCCTCGACCTGGCATCTCGGATCGAACAGGACAGAGTAAACCTGCTGGATTCCGTATCTGTAGAAAGGTGCCCTCTTGAGCGAGTCGGTTATCCATCCTGAAGTTATTGCTGCCTCTTCCTTGAGATCTTCCGCATCGAAGACCGGCTGGTAACCCCAGCGGATGGCCCATCTGTCGTAGGCTCCGAATTTCGGCGGGGTCAACTTGACGCCTCTTTCCTTGTCTCCCGGCTGGGCGACGTAGTTGAACCTGGCGTAGTCCATGATGGATGTTGTGGTGCCTGTTGCCCGGGTTGCTTCAGGGTCCCTGAGGTCTTCCACCGGAATCACATGCGAGCCGCTCATGTTGTGCATCAGGCCGAGAGTGTGGCCGACCTCGTGGCGGATCACATATTCAATGGCGTCTCCCATCAGGTTCTGCGGGATGTTCCTGGTGCGGACCTCCTCGTCGGTCTGGGCAGTCTGGACGAACATCCAGTCGGTGAGGAGCTTGATGATGTCGTGGTAGACATAGACAGAAGCTGTGATGATTTCTCCGCTTCTCGGGTCTACCCAGGACGGCCCCATCGCATTCTGGATGCCGATCGGGGCATAGCGGATGCAGCTGTACTTGATGTTGTCCGGGTCGAATTCCGGATCGTCCTCAGGAAAATCCTTCGCCTGCACTGCGTTCTTGAAGCCGATCGCCTCGAAGACCTCGCTCCACTGGTTGACGGCATTCCTGACGTACGGTTTCCACCAGTCAGGGAATGTGTTGTCGACATAGAACACGATCGGCTTGACCGGCTCCACCTTCTCGCCCCTGCGGAAGGCTGCTGTATCGGAAGGCTCCAGCCTCCATCTGTTGGTCAGATAGACCTGTCTGGAGGATTCCGTCTGCGAACCGAAGAGTTCGCGGCAGGTCCAGAAATAGCCGATTCGCGGGTCGGCTACGCGAGGATGGTAAGGCTCCTCCGGGAGCAGCAGCATCGAGCAGGTCATCTCCGCAGTCAGGGGAGCATCCTTCCTGACTTCCCGTCCCTCGATGTCTTTCATTGAATATGTATACGACAGGCTCATGGTCACGGATGCGTTGTCATCGAAGGCCTTCACATCTTCGATGAAAGACAAGTTCTTCTTGAAGCTCTCGTTGACCGAGTACCTGGACTTGTTGGAGGAAATGTCCAGGAACGGGCTGAACCTTTCGTGGCCGGAGAGGAAGAATCCTGTCATGTCGAACACATAGGTGCTGTCTGGACCACGCTGGACTATCGGCATATTCGCAAGGATGGTTCCTGTGTGGCTTTTTGAGAGGGCCTCCTGCATCAGTTCCGTGTCCGGGAGGCAGTCGTAGTTGAGCTCCCTTAACTGGATTGTGCTGTCGGCCTTGGTGAAGGTGATTCCTGTAAGGTCGTTCTTGGCTCCGACCACTCCGTTCTCGTTGTCGCTTATTGAACGGATGGTCGTACCCATCAGGAGCTCCCTTCCAAGGAGCGAGTCGTCAATCTCGAAATAGACCTTCCCCTCCTTCAGGTGGACGGTCAGGAAGCCTTCCTGCTTTTTGGTTTCTTTCCGGAAGAACTTCTCGTATTTGTTTTCCTTCTGGGCCGTGTCTTTCTGCTCCACCGCTGCAGGAGCCTTTTTCCTGAACGGCCAGATTCCTTTCTGCGTTGCCCGGGCGCCGGGTGCCAGACAGAGAACAAGGAGCGCTGCGACTATGATGTTTCTGTTTTTCATGATTTATTTGAATAGAGGTGCTATGGCTGTGATTTCTCCGAATCCTCCGTAGGATCCGTTGTCCTTGAAAGTGAAGAGGCCGGTACTGACGTTGAATGGCCTGAGGTAGAATTTGCCCTCACCGGTCTTCTCGTTGTAGGTAACAATCACCATCTGGAGACGGTTGGTGGCAAGCGGGAATTCATATTCCGAGAGACCGTACTGGTGGGTTCCCATCCAGGCTTGGCGGTATTGGAATATGTCTGTAATCTTCTCGTCTTCTGATGACGGTTTCCAGGACAGTTCCTTGGTGGTGGCTTTCCCGCCGCTCATCAGTACTACGAAGATTCTTTTGCCGTTGGTGTAGTACATCAGGTCGGCATTGTCGCAGAAGGCGGCGGCTACCAGGTTGTCGAGGTCTCCGTCGCTGACCTGGTAGTGGGTCAGAACCGGAATCTGGCTGTCGAAAGCCCCGATGCAGATGTGGTATTTGCCGTCGGCGCTCCGCACCAGCAGTGCCGGCCTGTTGCCTTTGGTTCCTCCTCCAGCCAGGCTTCTTGCACCGGTTGCGTCGAATCCGAAGTTGACGGTTATCTCGGTAAGGGCTCCGTTCATTATCTGCCATCCTGCCAGATGGTAGAACCGTCCGTCTTCTTCGTCCAGAGCCATGAGATTTCCCTGGTCCATGATCGCGCTTCCGATGTTGTGAGGCCCGAATATGTCCTTCCTGCTGCTCGGAAAGGCTATGGTGCTGTACTTGCAGTCGATGTTGCAGACTATTCCGTAGAGTTTCCCATTCATGACCGTGTAGGAACTGTATCCCCCCACATGACCGAATAGGGAAGTGTTGAATTCC
>JBJFDD010000190.1:0-1968 GCA_051889815.1 Candidatus Cryptobacteroides sp.
TCAGGAAACTTGACAGTCTCTTCGTGGTCAGCTCCGAACTGCACGGCGACAATCCTGCCGGGGACATCACCGGCCTGATCGGCCAGTATGCCCACGGCAATGAACCGAGCCACCACACCATCTACATGTACAACTATGCCGGCCAGCCTTGGAAAGCCCAACAGAGGATAACCCAGGTAATCGACCGTTTCTACAATTCCGGCACTGCAGGAATATGCGGGGACGAGGACACCGGCCAGATGTCGGCCTGGTACGTCTTCTCATCGATGGGCTTCTACCCGGTTACCCACGGTACCGGACTTTACTTTATCGGAGCCCCGCAGCAGAAGCATCTGTCACTGGAACATGCCCATGGCACTCTTACTGTTGAGGCACCCCTCTTCAGCAAGGAGAACTGCTACATCCAGAGCGCAACCCTCAACGGTGTCCCTTTCACGAAAAACTACCTGACCCATGCCGAGATATTCGAAGGCGATGCGACAATCACCTATGTGATGGGCCCTGAACCGAACACCTCCTGGGGCTCCGCTCCCGCCGACATCCCGCCATCAATGACCCCTGGTTCCGATGTACAATTTTCTACTTTTTGAGGCTGGTACAAAGAGGTTGGAAAAAAGATTGGAAAAGGTAGAAATTATCCGAAAAACTATGTTGGAAAAAAGGAGACAATAGCTTATTTTTGCGTTGGAAAAAAGGAATAACGATGATTGAACGCAAACTAGATGCGTTCCTGGACGAATTCTATAGGACGCAGAATAAAGCTTTACTCCTCACCGGCGCAAGGCAGGTGGGAAAAACAGAAGCCTTCAGGAGACTGGCAGCACGAACCTACGAGCACTATATCGAAATAAACTTCATCAAAACTCCAAAAGCTGTTGGCATCTTTGAAGGAGTGCAGAACGCTGGCGATATCCTGTTGAGACTGTCCACTTTCACTGATGTACCTATGGTTCCCGGGAAGACATTCATCCTGCTTGACGAGATTCAAGAGTGCAAGGAGTGCGTCACACAAATCAAGTTCCTGGTTGATGAAGGCAGTTTCAGGTATGGTCTGACAGGTTCGTTATTGGGCGTGGAATTGAACGATGTCCGCTCTGAACCTGTCGGTTATATGGATGTGGTAGATGTATTCCCGCTCGATTTCGAAGAATTCGCCTTGGCAATTGGGGTGGATCCGAAGGTCATCGATGCGCTCCGTAATTCATTTGAAGGGAGAACTCCTGTCGATCCCGTGGTTCACAGCCAGATGATGTCTGTATTCAATCTGTATCTGATTGTCGGTGGAATGCCCTCGGCTGTGTGGAAATACCTGCAAACCAAGAATATGCAGCACGTGGCGGCCGAACAGCGAGCCATCATCAATATCTACAAACGGGATATCGCACGGTATGACAAAGACGATAAGTTGTACTTGGACGAAGTATTCGACCTTATCCCATCCGAACTCAACGCCAAGAACAAGCGTTTCATTTTGAAAAAACTGAACGAGAATGCAAAGTTCAATATGTACGAGAACAGTTTCCTGTGGCTCAAGAATGCAGGAGTGGGCATTCCCGTATTCAATGTCGAGGAGCCTCGCGTTCCCCTGCTCCTGAACAAACAGAGAAACCTTCTGAAATTCTTCCAGAACGACGTGGGCCTGCTCGCATATCAATACTCCGACGGCATACAGTTCAGGATTCTCCGCGGAGAAGTCAATATCAATCACGGAGCCATTTACGAAAACGTGGTTGCACAGGAGATGCTCTCACACGGGTTCAAGCATCTTTACTACTTCAACAACAAGAAGCAGGGTGAGGTTGATTTTGTCTTGGAGAAAGGAGATGGCACAATCCTGCCAGTGGAGGTCAAGTCCGGCAAGGACTACGCCTTCCACCTGGCACTGAACAATATCCTGAGCAACACAGAGTATAATATCCCTGAGGCAATTGTCCTTTGCAACGACAATGTTCGCATCGATGGAAAAGT
>JBJFDD010000191.1:0-1968 GCA_051889815.1 Candidatus Cryptobacteroides sp.
TTCTTGATGATGATTTTCTCAAATCCGAGCGAACTGCCCATATTCTTGATTTTAACCACATTGAAAAGGTTGATAACCTCCTGTGGCATCTTTCCGAAACGATCTGACAGCTTGTCTTTCTCGATGTCGATTTCCCTGTCCGAAGTCATGCCGTCAAGTTGTTTGTAGATACGTATTTTTTCTGCAGTTATGTCGATGTATGAATCCGGAATCAGGGCAACCTGGTCGGTTTCGATCGTGGATTCGACATAGAATGATCCCGTGGTCCTGGCTGGGGTCAGGCCTGTTTCGACTCCGAGTTCTTCCATTGCTTCGGTGAGAATCTTCTGGTAAGTCTCATACCCCATGTCCATTATGAAACCGCTCTGTTCGGCGCCGAGAAGATTTCCGGCTCCACGGATGTCAAGATCCTTCATTGCAATGTTGAAGCCGCTTCCAAGGTCGGAAAACTCCTCAATTGCCTTGAGTCTACGCCTGGCATCTTCGGTAATTGTCACCATAGGTGGCACGATAAGATAGCAGAATCCCTTCCTGTCCGACCTTCCAACACGTCCCCTCAACTGATGAAGGTCGCTCAGGCCGATGTTCTGTGCCTGGTTGATGATGATGGTGTTTGCGTTGGGAATATCCAGTCCGTTTTCGATGATGGTAGTGCAGAGAAGAAGGTCATAGTCTCCCCTTATGAAGTCCATGATCCTGTTTTCCAGTTCCTTTGATTCCATCTGCCCGTGTGCGACACAAATTTTCATGTCAGGGATGAGTCTCTGCAGGATATCGCAGATGGACGGCAACTCTTCAACCTTGTTGTGGAGGAAGAAAACCTGTCCCCCGCGGTTGAGTTCATAGTTTATGATACTCTTTATCTCATCCTTGTCGAAAAGGATGATTTCGGTCTGTGTAGGAATCCTGTTCGGAGGAGGAGTGTTTATGATAGAAAGGTCCCTTGCCCCAAGCAGGGAAAACTGCAGAGTTCTCGGAATAGGGGTTGCAGTAAGGGTCAGAGTATCGACTGAAGATTTGATCTGACGGAGTTTTTCCTTTGCAGAAACCCCGAATTTCTGCTCCTCATCGATGACCAGAAGCCCTAGATCCTTGAATTCGAAGTTATTTCCGAGTATCTTATGGGTTCCTATCAGGATATCAATCTTTCCGTCGGAAAGTTTCTTTTTTATTTCATTGACTTCCTTTGCGGTCCTCAGGCGGCTGACATATTCAATCGAACAAGGAAAATTCTTCAGGCGGTTTCGGAAGGTGTTGTAGTGCTGAAGCGCAAGAATAGTGGTAGGCACAAGTACAGCAACCTGTTTTCCGTCGGTTACAGCCTTGAATGCTGCCCTGATGGCAATTTCAGTCTTACCGAATCCGACATCACCGCAGATGAGCCTGTCCATCGGACTACTTGCTTCCATGTCCTGCTTGACTGCTTTTGTAGCTGCTTCCTGATCCGGAGTGTCTTCAAACATGAATGAAGATTCCAACTCTTCCTGGAGATAGGTGTCAGGAGAGAATGCATAACCAGAAGAAGCCTTGCGCTTTGCATAAAGCTGGATAAGGTCCTTCGCTATGTCCTTTATCCGGGATTTTGCGCTGGTCTTGAGAGTCTGCCAGGTTCTTGATCCGAGTTTGTTGATTTTCGGAGGAAGTCCGTCCTTTGACCTGAAAACCGAAATCTTGTTCAGGGCATGTACCGAGACAAAAACAACATCCCCATCCTTATACATCAGTTTTACAACCTCGTGGATTCTCCCCTTGTCATCCTTCATCCTGACAAGACCTCCGAACACTCCGACACCATGGTCGATATGGACGATATAGTCCCCTATGTTGAAAGAATTGAGATCGTTGACGGTAAGTTGAGTACTCTTGTCCACCGTACCCCTAAGTGATACTCTCTGGAACCTGTCGAAAATCTCGTGGTCGGAGTAGCAGCATATCCGTTCCTCATTGTCGATGAAACCTGAATGTATC
>JBJFDD010000192.1:0-1964 GCA_051889815.1 Candidatus Cryptobacteroides sp.
GCAAATCTCTCGAATTTGCTCAGAATCTTCCCGTCGCTGGCCTTGTACAGCCCGAAGGCCCCGAACAGCATTCCGATTGCAACGGCTCCTCCAATCAGCGCTTCCCTGATCGGGATTCCTCCAATCAGCAATGTCGCCAGAAGGATGGCTCCGATGAAAAGTCCGCTTGAGCCGCTTCCCACAAGCACCATCACGCTGATCAGTCCTGCCGGAGCATACATATACATTACCCTCTTCCAGAAAGGCTTTGCAAGAAATGCGAAATAACGCGTCTTGCCAAGTTCGTTTGCGAGCGTCAGCACTGTTGATTCCTGCCCCTGGGCAATAAGTTCCTGATCTTTCTTGAAATTGTGGCAGGCCCAGGCGACATACATCACCATGGCCACTTTCACGAACTCGAATACGTGTATCTGGAGCCCGGACATTTTCAGCGTCCTCCATGCACCGTTGATGTGCTCGGCCTTAATGAACCCAAGATTCAGGTGCAGGTCCAGAATGAGCAAAAGTATGAACGATGCCGCAAATCCGAGCTGCGAACAGAACATGAAAAGCTTTATAGTGTTGATTTTCAGGCTGTCAAGCTTGTAAATCACCCAGATCACTCCCAAACCAAGCCCGGTCACGATAAGCTGGTCCTTGATGATGTCAATCCTGTCTTTTCCTCCGTCCTTGAGAAGGGGAGTGGAGGAGAAAATGGCCAGGACGGAAATCATGATGAGCATGAGAACGACAATCCATACAACTTTGTCGCCCTCAATGTTATCAATGAAGTTCCAGAACTTGCTTCTTTTCGGTGTCTTGGTACTTTCCATCCTAAAGGTTTCTTACAGCCTCCTTGAACTGCCTTCCTCTGTCTTCATAGCTCTTGAAAAGGTCGAAGCTTGCGCAGCATGGTGACAGGAGCACCACGTCGCCGGGACTTGCAAGGCTGCTTGCAACCCTCACTGCCTCTTCGGCCGATTTCACGTCCTTTATGACCGGAACGACGTCGGTGAAACTGTCGTGGAATTTGTGGTTGTCCACGCCCATGCACACCATCGCCTTCACCTTCTCCTTTGCCAGAGGCAGGAGGCAGGTGTAGTCGTTGCCCTTGTCTTTCCCGCCGACAATCCATACCACCGGCCTTGTCTGGCATTCGAGGGCATACCATGCCGCATCGACATTCGTCGCCTTCGAGTCGTTGATATAGAGTACATCCTTGATGCTCAGGACTTTCTCAAGCCTGTGCTCGACAGCCTGGAAGGTTGCCAGGGAGTGCCTGATTGTCTCGTTGTCGATGTCCATGACCTTCGCTGCAATTGCCGCCGCCATTGAATTATAGACATTGTGCTTTCCTCCGAGGGCAAGTTCCTGAAGGTACATGTCGCATTCGCTGTCCCTGTATTTCACGACCATCTTCTCGTCCCTGACGAATGCTCCCTGTTCCACCTCCGTCTTCTGAGTGAAAGGAAGTTTCTTCGCCTGGATGACAATCTGGTTGAGGTGGTTTATGGTAATCTCGTCGTCGGAGCAGAAGATGAAGCAGTCCTCGTCGGACATGTTCCTCGTTATCCTGAACTTGGATTTGACATAGTTCTCCATCTTGTGGTCGTACCTGTCGAGATGGTCAGGGGTGATGTTGGTTATGATGGCGATGTCGGCCTTGAAATCATAGACATTGTCGAGCTGGAAACTGCTCAGTTCCAGAACATAGATGTCGTGTTTCTCGGTTGCCACCTGGAAGGCGTAGCTCTTGCCTATATTCCCGCCCAGTCCCACATTCAGACCTGCCTGCTGGAGCAGGTAGTAGATCAGGGATGTCGTCGTTGTCTTTCCGTTGCTTCCGGTTATGCAGATCTTCTTTGCAGTGTCATACCTTCCTGCAAACTCGATTTCGGATATGATACCGATCCCGTTCTCCTCGATTTTCTGCACCATAGGAGCCGTGGACGGGATTCCGGGGCTTTTGATAACCTCGTCTGCAT
>JBJFDD010000193.1:0-1956 GCA_051889815.1 Candidatus Cryptobacteroides sp.
TACGTTCGGATCCGACTCCATCTTTGCGAAAGACTTCGAGAAAGGAGTCTTGAGAGAACGTACCGGGTGACCAAGCGTTTTTCCGGTTACGATTGTCGAGATGTCGGAAGCCTTGACAATCTTGTCCTTGTATTCCTGGTGAGCGGTGCACTCCTCTGCCGAGAGGAAGCGCGTGCCGACCTGGATTGCGTCAGCTCCGAGCATGAAAGCTGCTGCAGCACCCCTGCCGTCGCAAATACCTCCAGCGGCAATTACCGGGATGTCGAGGGCGTCCACAATCTGAGGAATGAGAGGCATGGTGTGCAGTTCGCCTACGTGTCCGCCGGACTCAGCGCCTTCTGCAACGACTGCATCTGCGCCTGCTGACTGCATCTTGAGGGCGAGGGCAACCGATGCAACCACCGGGATTACCTTTATGCCTGCCGCCTTCCACATTTCCATGTACTGGGCAGGAGAACCCGCTCCGGTGGTGAGGATTTTCACACCTTCTTCAACTACCATCTGCGCAATTTCTCCGGCATTCGGAGCCTGGAGCATGATGTTGACGCCGAATGGCTTATCTGTCATTTCCTTACATTTTCTGATTTCGTTTCTCACAGCCTCAGTACCCGCATTGACTGACGAAATCAGTCCGAGACCGCCTGCATTGGACACGGCTGCTGCAAGTGATGCGTCTGCCACCCAGGCCATTCCTCCCTGAAATACCGGATACTTGATTCCGAGCATTTCGCAAATCTTACTCTTTATCATATACAGTTTAGTTTTTAGTAGTATGCTAACCAAAGTGTCGCAAGTAGTAACTTATCTTAGTCCCTTGGGTTGTGCCGCTTGCGAAACACAAATGTGCAAATATAGTTAATTTTTACAATATTACCCTTACCACTCCAGAAGCACGGCTCCAGAAACGAAGCCGGCACCGAAGGCGCTCATGACCAGTTTGTCACCCTTCTTGAAACGGCCGCTTCTCTTGCATTCATCCAGAAGGATAGGGCAGCACGAACTTGAGGAGTTGCCGTGGTCCTCGATATTGACCGGGAATTTCTCTGCCGGCTGGTCAAGGAAGGACTCGATGGTCTGGATTATGCGTAAATTGGCTTGGTGAAGAAGATAATGATCCACCTCATCAGGGCTGAGACCATGCTCTTTCAGAAGCTTGGTAATGTCTGAGCTTGAGGCTTTTACCGCAAATTTGAACACATCCTGCCCCTTCATCTGCAAAGGCACGTCGTGCTCCTCCTTCGTCACATAAGGAGTCGGCTGGAGAGTGCGGTACTGGAAAAGTTTGTCCGTGGCGCTTGATGCTGAAAGGCTGAAACCCTTGATGTTGTCGCCCTCGGTCAGGACTGCCGCACCGGCTCCGTCTCCGAAAAGGACGCATGTACGCCTGTCGCTCCAGTCCGTCATCCTGGTAGGCTCCTCGGCACAGACGATGAGCACCTTCCTTACCGAACCCGCCTTGTAGAAAGACTCGGCAACGTTCAGCGCATAGATGAATCCGGCACAGGCGCAGTTGATGTCCAGACAAGGACAGCTTGCCCCTATCCCGCCCTGGATAATGCAGCTCAGCTGAGGGGTAATGTATTCATTTACTACATTCGAACAGATTATGAAGTCCAGTTCAGAAGCCTGCAGTCCGGCATCTTCCAACGCCTTATTTGCGGCTTCGACTGCCATATCTTCAAGTTTTTCATCAGAGATGACATGCCTGCTTCTGACTCCTGTACGGGGATAGATCCAGGCATCGCTGGTGTCAAGGAACTCAGAGAGCATGTCATTTGTTACAATTTTCTTGGGAAGGACACTTCCCGTTCCTGCAATTTTCATGTGTATATATATTTTCGTTCAATCTGTGCAAAGGTAAGGCGCCCTGCGAGAATATTAAAATTATTGTGGCAGGGACCGCCTTTGATTGGCGGACGTCCCGGGGCCGGGCTCATTTCGTGGCGACTTTTGTTT
>JBJFDD010000194.1:0-1954 GCA_051889815.1 Candidatus Cryptobacteroides sp.
GTCGGCCGTTCATCCTATCTCGGGACAAAACTCATTGACTGCAGGGATGTGAGCCTATACTATGGGGACCGATGTTTCCTGAAGGACTTCTCCTACAAGTTCCAGCGCTACGAGAAGGTCGGAATCGTCGGACGTAACGGTGTGGGGAAGACTACCTTCATCAACCTGCTGATGGGCAGGCTTGAAGGGGATGCTGCAGTCACCGGATCAATCGAAAGGGGAGAGTCCCTGAACATCGGCCTCTACCGGCAGAGCGGAATGGCTTTCGACGAGAACCAGACAGTGCTCGAAACCGTCAACGACACCCATCTGCTGAACCGTTTCCTTTTTCCGCATGATATGCTCAACAACCGTATCAGCAAACTCTCCGGTGGCGAGAAGCGAAGGCTCTACCTGCTGACCGTGCTGATGCGCAATCCTAACCTCCTGGTGCTCGACGAGCCGACCAACGACCTTGACATCGTGACTCTTAACATCCTTGAGGAGTACCTCAAGGAGTGGAAGGGCACCCTTGTCATAGTCTCGCACGACCGTCATTTCCTTGACAGGCTTGTGGACCATCTTTTCATCTTCTGCGGCGATGGCGTGGTCAAGGATTTCGTCGGCAGCTACAGCCAGTACAGGGATTACATAAAGGAATATGAAGCCGGACAGAAGGCAAAGGAGAAGGAGTCCGAACGCTCCCGCAGGACGGAATCTTCCGGCAGTGCCCCTGAATCGTCAAGACCCTCTTCCGTGCCGAGGAAACTAAGTTACAAGGAGCAGCGGGAACTCGGGCAGCTCGAGAAGGATATCGCTTCCCTGACCGCCGAGAAGGCGGAACTGGAGTCGGCGATGAATGGCGGAATCACTGACCATGACCGCCTGCAACAGATTTCAACAAGATTCTCCGAAGTTTCATCCCTGCTGGACGAAAAGGAGACCCGGTGGCTGGAACTTTCTTTGTAAGGGATTCTACCTGAAGCATTTGTCAACTTCGCCTACCGCTTCCGGCAAGGCGAAGACAGCGACCCTGTCGAATGGCTCGATGAGGGTATCACCGACCGCTATCAGGGATTCCCTCCCCCTGATTATGCCTCCGATGACTGCGTCTTTCGGGAACCTGAAATCCTTCAGAGGCGCTTTCGTGATTTTGGCGCCTTCCGGCACGATGTACTCCAGGACCTCGGCGTCAGTCCCGCTCATGTACTTGATGAGGCGGGCTTTTCCGCTGACTGTGTACTTGAAGAGACGTCCAGCGGTGATGAGCTTCTTGTTGATGATGGAATCGACTCCCATCTCCTCGGCCAGGCGCATGTACTCGATGTTCTCCACTTCGGCTATTGCCCTCCTGACCCCGAACCGTTTTGCCATCACGCAAGCCAGGACATTCGCCTCGTCATTCTTGGTCAGGGCGACGAAAGCATCATAGTCCTTGATGCCCTCTTCCATCAGGAAATCGGTGTTTCTTCCGTCCCCGATGACGACCTGGATGTTCCTGCCGGCGAGTTTCCCGGAGAGTTCGATTGCGGTTTCCCTGCTTTTCTCCAGGATGGTGATCCGGCTGATGGTGCGGCTGAGCTGGAGGGCTGTGAGTTCCGCTATCCTGGAACCTCCGAGAATCATCACGCTGTCCACATCCACTGTGCTCTGTCCCAGGAACTTGCTGAGGAAAGAGATGCCTTCCCTGGTGGCCACGATGAAGACCAGGTCGTGGTAGAGCAGCTTGGTGTCGAATTTCGGCATGATGGTCTTCGAACCTCTGGTGATTGCGATGACACGGAACTGGAGGTCGGCCTTTGCGGTGATTGCCGCAAATTCGGCTATCTTCATGTCCAACAGAGGGGAGTCCTCCTCAAGCCGGAAGGCTTCAATCTGGAGCGTGCCCCTGGCAAAGTCCATCGATTCGACCGTCGAGGAGTGTTTCAGCAGGTCGCAGATTTCATCGGCAGCCAGCCTTTCCGGATAGGACATC
>JBJFDD010000195.1:0-1952 GCA_051889815.1 Candidatus Cryptobacteroides sp.
CCTTCCTTCCGGCCTTCTCGGTCCTGTAAGAATCGTGTCGGCTTTTTAGGTACAAATCCAACAGAATCGACTTTATCATGACAGCACTTGAGCTTTTGAAGGAATACTGGGGCTACGATGCTTTCCGTCCCATGCAGGAGGAAATCATCAATGCTGCAGTCGAGGGGAAGGATGTGCTGGCAATAATGCCTACCGGAGGCGGAAAATCTGTCTGCTTCCAGGTTCCCGGCCTGATGGCCGGGGGCTTGACAATCGTTGTCACTCCTCTTATTGCATTGATGAAGGACCAGGTCCAGAATCTTTGCGACAGGGGAGTGAAGGCGGTTGCCATCCATGCCGGAATGTCAAGGCATGAGGTTGACCTGGCCCTCAACCATGCGGCCTACGGCGATGTGAAGTTCCTGTATCTCTCTCCTGAAAGACTGGGGACGATGCTCTTCAGGTCCTATCTGGATGTACTGGACGTCAGTTACATAGTTGTCGATGAGGCTCACTGTATCTCCCAGTGGGGCTACGATTTCCGTCCCGACTATCTCAGGATAGGCGAATTGAGGAAAACCCTGGATGCCCCTTTGATAGCATTGACTGCAACTGCCACCCCGGTGGTGGCGGATGACATAATGGAACGGCTGTGCTTCCGCGGGAAACTGCTACTGAAGAGCGGTTTCGAAAGGCCGAACCTCACCTATGTGGTGCGCAGGACAGAGGACAAGCTGACCCAGATCCTGAACATCTGCAACGGAGTACCCGGAAGCGGAATCGTCTATGCCCGCAACCGTCGCAAATGCGAGGAACTTGCCTCCATGATGGAGTCCGCTGGTGTCTCTGCAAGTTTCTACCATGCAGGCCTGGGCGGGCAGACAAGAAGCGAACGCCAGGCCCTCTGGAAGGACGGTTCAATCCGTGTCATGGTCTGCACGAATGCTTTCGGAATGGGAATCGACAAGCCCGATGTGCGTTTCGTCATCCATTACGACCTGCCGGACGGCCCCGAATCCTACTTCCAGGAAGCCGGACGGGCAGGCAGGGACGGGCTTCGCTCCTATGCCGTCCAGCTCTGGAACGGGGTGGACCTGAGACGGGCACGTCAGATAGAGGACGTCTCTTTCCCTTCCCTAGAATATATCGAGGACATCTACCAGAAACTTCATCAGTTCTGTGAAATCCCCTACGATGCGGGGGAGGGGCGGACCCTGAAGTTCAAGATTGACGACTTCTGCCGGAAATATTCGCTGCAGAAGGCTCCGGCTTTTCATGCCTTGAAGTATCTTGAACAGACTGAGCACCTTGCATATTCAGAGGAAGTGGACATCGCGACGAAGGTGCGGATATCCGTTGACAGGCGTGCCCTCTACGACATCATGCTTCCCGAGCAGCAGATGGCAGACCTGCTGGACCTGCTGATGAGGACCTACACTGCAATATTCACTTTCCTCCAGCCTGTCGATGAGGACTATCTCGCCAGACGCCTCGGGACCACTGTGCCCCAGCTGAGGCAGCTTCTGTACAGGCTTGCCCTTGAGCACGTCATCAACTACGTGCCGGCCGACCACTCTGACGTCGTTTTCCTTAAGCATTCCCGCCTGCGGCCCGGGGACCTCGACCTGATGCCCAAGCGCTACCGGATGCTGAAGGACAATTTCCATGCAAGGGCGCAGTCCATGATTGAATATGTCTCCGAAGAGACAGAGTGCCGCTCCAGATACCTCCTGCGCTATTTCGGGCAGGAAGAGTCCCGGGATTGCGGCACCTGCGACGTCTGCCGTGCTCGTAAGGAGGCTTCGGGAAACCTGCGCGGAAAGACCCGTCAGGCCATCATTGAATATTCCGCCGGTTGCGGCGGCCATTACACCTTGGAGGACTTTGTGGCCCGATTCTCAGTCCCTTCAGCCGAAGTGTCCCCGGACTATCTTGACATCCTCCGGGAACTGATTGACAGCGGGACAGTACCA
>JBJFDD010000196.1:0-1952 GCA_051889815.1 Candidatus Cryptobacteroides sp.
CTCATCGCAGCAGACCCGCAACACATCGGGAAGTTCGACCCGCAGTTCATCCGGCTCTGACCAGAAGCGCAATTCCTCATCTGCCACCCAGACGCGGAACTCGTCATCTTCTACCCAGACGAGGAATTCTGCAACCCAGACGAGGAACTCTTCCACCCAGACGAGGAACTCTTCTACCCAGACGCGGAACTCCTCCGCAGCAACCAGGAACTCCGCCACTGAATATGGCACCAACTCCCAGACGCGCCAGGGAAGCACGTCCTCAAGGTCATCTTCATCTTCTTCCTCCTCTTCGTCCAGAAATTCCGGTACCCGGGTTGCCCGTCCCCTGAACGAGAACCAGCGCGGCAACACCCGCTCCTCCAACAATGCATCGAGAGAGCAGGCCTCAGTCGGAAATGCTACCCGCAACGGCCTCTCCTCAAAGGCTCCTTCTGCGGGGACCGACGTTATGAAGGAAAGCAAGAGTGATTTCATGAGAATCGGTGAAGACAGGAATGTCCACAGGATTCCGCCACGCGAGAGACCATTCATGGAACATGACCGTCCTTGCCACTTCTGGGGGAAAGACCCTCACTTCTACGGCTACAGGGTGCACCATCTCCCGGCAGGATTCAGGCGTATCTCCTACTGGGGTGTGGAGTATTGCTTCCACAACGGAATCTACTACCGTCCATACGGCACCTGGTACGTGGTCTGCAGGCCTCCGTTCGGAATATGCATCGATGAAGTCGTGCATGACGTTGTCTTCCACTCTGTCCACTTTGCCTACTTCAACAACACCTACAGGATCTACAATGCCATCAACTCCGCCAACCGGATAATCGATGAGCAGAACAGGATCATTGCACAGAACAATGCCACGATTGCAGCCCAGAACAATGCCATCGCGCTGAATTCCTCCAGGGCCAATGATGCCTATACCCTGGCAAACCGTCTCGGCCTTGCACAAAGCTATGCCTACGCCAACCAGGAATACTTCTACCAGGACGGAGTCTTCTACATCGTCAACTCCAAGGGGAAATACGAGGTCATAGTCCCTCCTGCAGGTGCCCTGGTGAACGAACTTCCGGATGACTACGATGTCATCACCCTCGGCGGAAACGACTACTACAAGGTCGATGACACTGTCTACAGGCTCACGCTAGTCGAGGGTACACCTTACCTGGAGGTTCTCGGCCAGATGTACGGTGACCTTGCAAGAAAGTATGACTACAATGCCAACGGTGTCTCTTTCAATGACATCTATTGATTGACCAACGGAAAGGGGCTGCGGCCCCCTTCCTTCTTTTTACAATATGGACCAGCTCAAGCAACTGTTCAAAGAATATTCCGGCCAGGATGCCGGGTCGATGGAAGAACTCACCTCTTCCGGGAGCAACAGGAGATATTTCCGCCTCAGGGGCGGGGATGTCTCCATTATCGGTGTGATAGGTACCTGCATCGAGGAGAACAATGCCTTCATCTCCCTTGCCGACCACTTTGTCGAGAAAGGAATCAAGGTTCCTCATGTTCTTTCTGTCAGCCCGGACAGGCTCCGGTATATTCAGGAAGATCTTGGGGACGACCAGCTCTACAGGATGGTCTCCCGCGGCCGCGAGAGCGGGGAATACAGCTCTTATGAATGCAGGCTGCTCTGCCGTGCGATGGAGATGCTTCCGCATATACAGTTCAGGGGAGCCGAAGATCTCGACTGGAATGTCTGCTATCCCGAACCGGCATTCAACGGGAGGCTCGTGATGTTCGACCTGAATTATTTCAAGTACTGCTTCCTGAAGGCGACAGGACTGGAATTCAATGAGGTACGTCTTCAGGACGACTTTGAGAAGATGCGCGATGACATCATGAAGAACATGGGTGATACCTTCATGTACAGGGATTTCCAGGCAAGGAACATAATGGTCAAGGATGGTGAACCCTATTTCATCGATTTCCAGGGAGGACGCAAGGGT
>JBJFDD010000197.1:0-1947 GCA_051889815.1 Candidatus Cryptobacteroides sp.
CTGCTCCAGACCGAGGAAGATCCGACATTCTCAATCTATGCAGATGAGACAGTCCCTGTCGGAGAAGTCGTGAAGGTCATGAACATTGCAAAAAGAAATCATTACAAGGTCATAATGGCCACCTCCCCGGAATAGGAAATGGCAAACAAAGAATACATGGAGAAAAGGCGTAAGCAGGGCAGGAAGTCAACGATAACAGGTATCTCGCTGACTATCATTGCCCATGCTGGCGTTCTGGTGTGTATGGGAACCACCGGATTCACCTACCTTGACCCTCCGCCACCGGAAAGGGAACAGATTTTGATAGAATTCGAGGAACCCGCGGCTTCAAAGCCGGAACAGGTCTGGAACGGGACCAGACCGCAGGCCGTGCAACCGGACCCGACAAATCCGATTAATCTTGTACAGCAAGCTGAAGCCCAGGCTGAAGGCACGAAGTCAAATGAGGCGCCCCAGGCCACGGTTGATGATTTCGGAGACGTTGACATCAAACAGCCTGAGCCGGAAAAGGAGATTGACCGCAGGGCTCTTTTCCATGCTGCAGACAACAAGACACAGAAAGATACGGTGGCACCTCAGGTGGCTGACAGGGTGAGCGACGCCCTCAAGGCTGGCCATGCTCAGGGCAACACGAAGACGGGCGAGACCTCAGGACAGCCGAATGCGATCCTTGCGGGAAGGAGCGTCAACGGAACACTCCCGCGTCCGGCCTACTCCGTACAGAATTCCGGTACGGTCGTCGTGAAAATCTGGGTTGACAACTATGGCACTGTGCAGAAGGCGGTTGCCGGAGCCGAGGGTACTACGGTGTCCGACAAGGAGTTATGGCAGGCCGCAAGGAAGGCTGCTCTCGGAGCACACTTCAACATGAGTGCCGATGCTCCGGCTTTGCAGGAAGGTACTATTACCTATATTTTCAAACTGAACTAAAAGGCCGCAGCCGTGAGGCGTGGCAGTACATATTTATCTAATAATTAATTATGCCGAAAGGCAAGAAAACAATGGAAGACAACAAAAGAGGCGGCTTTGGCCGCAGGACAGAAGGCCGTAGGGATTACGGCAAAAGTGATTCAAAAAGGACCTACGGCAACAAACCGTCATTCGGAGGAAACTCAAATCGCAGGAACTTCGGTGACAAGCCGGTAAACTATGGCGAGAAATGCTCTTACGGTGAGAGGAACTCATTCGGAGAGAAGCGTTCATACGGAGACAGACCTTCATCCGGAAGGAATTCGGAAAGACCTTCATTCGGAGAAAAGAGGACTTACGGCAGCAAGCCGTCATTTGGAGGAAACTCAAATCACAGGAATTTCGGTGACAAGCCGTCATATGGGGAGAAACGCTCTTTCGGGGAAAGGAACACATTCGGAGAGAAACGTTCATTCGGGGACAGGAACTCATTCGGAGAGAAACGTTCATTCGGAGACAGGAAGAGAACTTTCTCTGACAGGAAGCCGTCCGGAAGACCGGGTGCCAAAGGCTTCGGCGGAAAGAGAAATGCTTATGGTGACCTCAACTATTTCCGCAACGAGGATGAGAGCGGAATCAGCAGGATGATTAACCGCAGGCCTCAGATTGATTCGGGTGCATATTCAGACAACGACATGGTAATGACCCCGGTGAAGGAAGAGGTAAGACTCAACAAATTCATCGCAAACTCAGGAATCTGCTCAAGAAGGGAGGCAGACAATTTCATTCTTGCAGGAGTAGTGACTGTGAACGGTGAGGTTGTGACCGAACTCGGAACCAAGATAAACATAAATACTGACGACGTCAGGTTCAACGGCGAAAGGCTCAAAGGCGAGAGCAAGGTCTATATCGTCATGAACAAGCCGAAAGGCTATGTGACGACTTCGAGCGACCCTCATGCCGACAAGACCGTCATGGACCTTCTCAAGAAATGTCCTTCAAGGGTGTTCCCTGTAGGAAGACTCGACAAGAATACCA
>JBJFDD010000198.1:0-6999 GCA_051889815.1 Candidatus Cryptobacteroides sp.
CATGATTGCGACTGTCGAATATGTGAAGGAGCGTTTTGACCATTTCAACGCATTGTGCTTCGGCTCGGCCCTGGAACCGGTCCGGATCGAACTGATGAGGTCACGCACCCAATTGGGACAGTTGCGCTACCGCAGGCGCCGAAGGCTCACCGGAGGTTGGTGTTACAGCGATTTCATCTTGCGGATCAGTTCCCTTGTGGAGATGGACGAATCCCTCTTGGATGACACGGTCCTGCACGAAATGATACACTATCGCATCCTGTCCTCCCAGAAGCAGGACAGCAGTGCGCATGGAATCCTGTTCCGGCAGATGATGGAAGACATCAATTCCCGTTTCGGCAGGCACATAACCATTTCCCACAGGAGAACTGAAGAAGAAAATGATGCGGACACAAGAGTCCGCGCCCATCTGGTCTGTGTAACTTTACTGGAGCCGGACCGCCTTTATGTAACTGTGTCCGCCAGGACAGCCTACCGTTCAATCCGGAGAGCCCTATCCCGGATTGAAGGAATTGTCAGGCAGGAGTGGTATCTCAGCAGCAGCCCCTACTTCAACCGCTATCCGCGCTCCAGGACTCCAAAACTCTATGCCGTCAAAGACCGTGAGGCTCTCCGTGAGGCTCTTGGCCAATCCTCCGGAAAACGTGTTTGACGGTTTGCCAATTGAATGAAAAATCTTATCTTGCAAAAAATAACAATAGCAATGAAACATTATTTTGCCATAGCCTTTTCAATCATATTCATGACTTTGCTCCCGTCTTGCGGCCAATCTCCCGATGACCCTTCGGGGCCTGAAGTGCTACCGCCGGTCCAGCCGACAGGCAGCTTTGTCAAGGGTGCCGATGTCAGCTGGTGTACGGAGATGGAAGCCGATGGCAGGCAGTTCCGCGACAGTGAAGGGAACGTCTGCGACATCTTTGCCCTGATGAAATCCATCGGGATGGATGCTGTAAGGCTGAGGGTCTGGGTCAATCCTGAAGGTTACGGCTACGGACCATGGTGCGACAAGGCTGATCTCCTGGCCAAGGCTAAACGGGCCAAGTCGCAAGGGCTTGACATCATGGTCGATTTCCACTACAGCGATTTCTTTGCGGATCCGGGACGACAGCTTACTCCGTTGGACTGGAAGGACAAGGACCTGAACGGATTGGCGGAAGCTGTCAAGGAACACACAAAGGATGTCCTTTCCGCCCTCAAGTCCGAAGGTATCGATGTTAAATGGGTCCAGGCCGGCAATGAGACCAACAGCGGAATGCTTTGGGATGTCGGAAAGATTGACTGGAAAAAGGATGCCGGGACCCGGTACGCCAACTATGTCAGGCTTCACAATGCCGCCTATGATGCGGTCAAGTCCGTTTGCCCGACTGCCCAGGTGATACTCCACTACGCGGGGGTCAACGAGGCTTCTGAATATGACGCGTGGTTCTTCAAGGAAGTTATCGATGCAGGAGCACGACTCGACATGATCGGCCTGTCGCATTATCCCGACACCAAGGCCTGGTCCAGCACTGCGAAAGGGGCGGTCAGCAATGCCAATGCCGCTGCCGGAATAGGAAGTATCTACACCCGCTTCGGAATCCCTGTGATGGTCGTTGAAACAGGCATCAGCAATGCCGATCCGGCCCTTGCTTCGCAGGTGATGTCCGACCTTCTGGAAAGGCTGGAAAAGACCGACGGCTGCGGAGGAGTCTTCTACTGGGAACCGGAAGTTGACGGGCAGTGGAAGCCGGCCTATTACAACACTCTCGGCTGGGGGCCCTATCAGATGGGAGCCTTCACCTCCGACGGCCGTCCTACTCAGGCCCTGGATGCCTTTGGAAAGCGATAATGCAATTTGCAACAAACAGGAGGGTGGCCCGGCGGGTCACCCTCCTGTTTGCTTGTCACTGGAAGAAGGATTACTTCATCTCGGCAACTGACTGCTTGCGGAATTCCTTTCCGAGCTTCTCAAGCTCGAGAGTGGCCTTGCGTGCACGTGCTGCTGCTGCCTTGTTTCCTTCTGCTGCCTTTGCAAGTTCAACCTGGAGAACTGCAACGGTCTCGGTGATTTTCTTGATGGTTTCTTTCATATTCTTGAGTGTTAATGTTTTTTCGTTGTGTCAAAGATAGTGAAATATTTTTCCAAGTCAAGAAAAAATTCTGTCTGAACATATAAATTTCATATATTTGTTAAATAATCAAATCAAACTACACTATGAACAACAAGACCAACATCGGCTTTGTAAGCACCGGACTGAACACCTATTGGAATCAGTTCGACGGCCTTCTCGAACATCTGACTGAGTATTCAAGAACAATCGTCTCCCACATTGCAGCGACAGACGGAGTCTCTGTCACAGATGCGGGCATGGTCGATTCGCCTGAGAAAGCCCGCGAGGCCGGAAGGGTCCTGAGGGAATCCTGCGTGGACCTGCTGTTTGTCTACATCTCGACATACTGCCTCTCTTCGACGATTCTTCCGGTAGCCCAGGAGGCAGGGTGTCCCTGCATATTCCTGAACATCCAGCCTGATTCGAAGATTGACTATTCTGCAATCAATTCCCTTGGAGACCGCGGAAAGATGACCGGAATGTGGCTGGAAAACTGCCAGGCCTGCTCAATTCCGGAACTCTGTTGCGTCTTCAACCGCAGCGGCCTCAAATACGACATCGTCACCGGCCACCTCAAATCTCCGGAAACCTGGAAGGAACTGGATGAATGGGTCCTGGCCGCAAAAGCCTACCACGGAATGAGACACAACCGTCTTGGCATCCTCGGCCACTACTACTGCGGAATGCTCGATGTCTATACCGACATCCAGAGACAGTCAGCAACCTTCGGGACTCATTTCGAACTGCTCGAGATGGATGAGCTGGCCTCGCTCCGGAGGGAAGTGACATCCGAACAGGTCCAGTCCAAGATTGCCGAGTTCCGCTCGACTTTCCGGGTCAGTCCCGACTGCGATGCATTCGAGATGGAAAGGGCCGCAAAGACCTCGGTTGCCCTTGACGAACTCGTCGCAAGACACGACCTTGGCTCCATGGCCTATTATTATGAAGGTGCGCCGGGCAGCGAGCATGAAGACATCTCGACTTCGGTGATAGCCGGAAACACTATCCTTACCGGCAAAGGAATTCCTGTTGCGGGCGAGTGCGAGGTGAAGAATGTCCAGGCCATGAAGATAATGAGCCTTATGGGTGCCGGTGGCTCCTTTTCCGAGTTCTACGCGATGGATTTCGATGATGATGTGGTCCTGCTGGGACACGACGGCCCGGCTCATTACCTGATGTCCGGAGACAAGGTTGAACTTGTTCCCCTGCCGGTCTATCACGGCAAGCCGGGCAAGGGACTTTCCATCCAGATGACCGTAAGGAGCATGGATGTGACCCTCCTGTCAGTCTGCGAAGGTCCCGACGGGGTATTCCTTCTCGTCGCCGAAGGCCGGAGTGTACCTGGACCGGTCCTCAATATCGGCAACACAAACAGCCGCTACCGTTTCCCTTGCGGGATGAGGAAATTCTTCGAAGGCTGGGTCAAGGCCGGTCCATCCCACCATCTGGCTGTCGGCGCAGGCCACATCGCAGGTGCAGTCCGCAAGATGGCCATGCTCTTCGGAATTCCGACAGTGACAATTGAATGATAATTTGACTATTATAAAATGAACGTAACAATCATCGGTGCCGGCAACATGGGCGGGGCAGCCGCCATCGGCATAGCTAAAGCAGGGAAGATCCCCGCTTCCTGCATCACTGTGACAGCACGTCACCAATCCACGCTCGCGCGTTTTTCCGAATATGATATCAGGACATCCCTTGACAATCGGGAGGCTGTCCGCGATGCCGACATAGTGGTCATCGCCGTGAAGCCCTGGGTAGTACCTGAGGTCTGTTCACAGCTGAAGGACGTCCTCGACTACTCCAGGCAGCAGATAGTCTCTTTCGCGCCTGGAGTCAGCCCGGAAGACATGCTGGGATTTCTTGACAGGGATGGTGAAAAGCCTGCCCTGACATATTCAATACCCAACACCGCAATCGAGGTGTGCCAGGGCATGACTTTCGTGAGCCGGGTGTCGGCGAGCGAGGAACAGGAGGATGAAGTCGCCTCGCTCTTTGAATGTACGGGTCTCGTGATGAAGGTCCCGTTCAGGCAGCTGATGCCGGGCACCGCCCTGGCTTCCTGCGGAATAGCCTATGCCCTGCGGTACATCAGGGCCGCATCCGAAGGAGGAGTCGAACTGGGATTCTATGCCTCCGATGCAGTAAGGATCGTTTCGCAGACAGTCAAGGGAGCCGCTGCCCTGCTGGAAGCCCACGGAACCCATCCGGAGCAGGAAATCGACAAGGTCACTACCCCGGGAGGACTCACAATCCGCGGCCTCAACGCCATGGAAAAGGCTGGATTTACCAATGCAGTCATCGCGGGACTCAAAGGAGGAAAGTGATGAAGGAAAGAATTGTCGTCAAAATCGGCAGCAATGTCCTGTCCAGGAAGGACGGTTCGCTGGACCACACAAGGATGTCATCCCTGGTGGACCAGGTTGTTGCCTTGAGGAATTCCGGCTACGAGGTGATTATCGTGACCAGCGGGGCTGTTGCCTGCGGCAGGAGTCTTCTGAAGGGAGATCCCAAGCTTGACTCTGTCCGCCAGCGGCAGCTTTATTCCGCTGTCGGGCAGGTACGCCTGATCAACATCTACCACAATCTTTTCCGTGAATATGGCATCCCGATAGGGCAGGTCCTTACGATGAAGGAGAGTTTCTCCACGAGGAAGGAATATCTCAACCAGCGCAACTGCATGGAGGTGATGCTGGCCAACGGAGTGGTCCCTGTCGTCAATGAAAATGACACAGTCAGTGTCACGGAACTGATGTTCACCGACAATGACGAACTCTCCGGTCTGGTTGCATCGATGATGGATGCGCAGGCTCTGGTCATCCTGAGCAATGTGGACGGAATCTATGACGGTACGCCTTCCGATCCTGCATCCAGTGTGATAAGGACAGTCGCAACGGACCAGGACCTTTCCGGCTTCATCCGGGCGGGGAAGAGCTCCTTTGGACGCGGGGGCATGCTGACCAAGACTTCCATTGCCCAGAAAGTGGCCCTGGAAGGCATCAGGGTGATTATTGCCAACGGAAAGAAGGACAACATACTGGTCGATCTTTTCGAAAATCCCTCCGGAACTGTCCACACTGAATTCATCCCATCATCCCAGGAGGTCTCGAGCGTCAAGAAATGGATAGCCCACAGCAACGGTTTCGCAAAGGGTGCTGTCACTCTCAACAGTGATGCGGTAAGTGCGCTCCTGGGCAGCGAGGCTGCTAGTCTCCTGCTCGTGGGAGTGACCGGAGTCGAGGGCGATTTCGAGGAAGGCGACATCATCCGGATCCTCGATCCTGACGGCAGGCAGATAGCCTGCGGGAAGTCGGCATATTCAAGTGCGGAAGTCGCTGCCGGCCTCGGTGCCCATGGCAGAAAACCTCTCGTGCACTACGATTACCTTTTTATTGAACAGTAACGATGATTTCACAGATATTCATTGATGCCAAGGCCGCCCGCTCACAGGTGGCAAGGCTCTCCGACAGCAAAAGAAACGACATCCTCCTCGCCCTTGCCGACAAAGTCGGAGAACATTCGGAGGAAATCCTTGAGGCGAACAGGCTCGATTGCGAAAGGATGGAAGAGGGAAATCCGCTTCGGGACCGTCTCCTGCTGACTCCTTCCAGGCTGGAGGCAATAGCTTCCGACATACGCAATGTCGCATCCCTTCCTTCACCTCTGGGGCGTGTCCTGTCGCAGACGACAAGGCCTAACGGTCTTGAAATCCGCAGGGTAAGTGTTCCTTTCGGCGTGATAGGAGTTATTTACGAGGCACGTCCCAATGTTACCTTCGACGTCTTTTCCCTATGCTTCAAGAGCGGCAATGTCTGTGTCCTGAAGGGCGGGAAGGATGCAGACAACTCCAACAGGACAATTTCTGGACTGATCCGCAGGGTCCTGTCCGACAATGGTGTCACTCCGGATGCTGTCAACCTCCTTCCATCGTCCCATGAGGCCGCAGGGGAGTTGCTCGGCGCCGTGGGTTACGTCGATGTCCTGATTCCGCGCGGAGGCCGGTCCCTGATTGATTTCGTCAGGAACAATGCAAAGGTGCCCTGCATCGAGACCGGTGCCGGCGTCGTCAATACCTATTTCGACAAGGCTGGGGACCTGAAGAAGGGGAGTGACATCATTGTGAATGCCAAGACCAGGAGAGTGAGCGTGTGCAACGCCCTCGATTGTCTCATTGTCCATTCTGCCCGATTGGAGGACTTGGGCAGCCTCTGCACAGGCCTGGCAGGGAAGGACGTAGTGGTTTACGCCGACCCGAGGGCATATTCAGTTCTGGAAACCTGCTATCCTGCCGCTTTGCTCCGCCATGCGGATGCGGACTCCTTCGGGAAGGAGTATCTCTCGATGGCGATGTCCGTCTGCACCGTGGACAGCCTTGAACAGGCATTGGAGCACATCTCTGAATATGGTTCCGGACACAGCGAGGCCATAGTAACCGAAGATCCGGATGCCGCAGAGTGTTTCCGGAGGGAAGTTGATGCATCCTGCGTCTATGTCAATGCACCGACCAGTTTCACCGACGGGGCCCAGTTCGGCCTGGGGGCAGAGATAGGTATCAGTACGCAGAAACTCGGGGCCAGGGGACCGATGGGCCTCGAGGAGATGACTTCCTACAAATGGCTCATAGATGGAGACGGACAGGTACGTCCGTAATGCCGGAACAGGCCTTTAACCGGGGGGTGCTGAAATTTTTATAAAATTTTTAATCGAAATTCTTGCATTTTAAATTGCATCTTTTTAGATTTGCCGAAAACAAAGAAGGAAATGTACAGCTTGTACAACAATAATAATCAGAATCAGCAGAACCAGCAGAATAATCAGCAGGCTCTGCGAGTTTTCGTGTGCTGTACACCAGCCTTCCGGCGCACAAGATAGAAAACCGACAACAATGAAATAAATAGTTTTGGAG
>JBJFDD010000199.1:0-1940 GCA_051889815.1 Candidatus Cryptobacteroides sp.
GAACCATTCCCTCGCCATGAGGGTGCTGGCCGGAGCCGGTTTCGCTTATGGCAATGATAATCGATGAATATGGCTGTTTCCAGGGAATCATTACCCTTGAGGACATCATCGAGACCATCCTCGGGCTTGAAATCATTGACGAGAATGACACTGCAATCGACATGCAGCAGTTCGCAAGGGAAAGGTGGGAGCGCCGCCAGAAGCGGTTCAAGCCTATCGTCCTGCCTGCCGACAAGGTGGAAACTGACGAAAATGTGACGGAATGAAAGCGGTCATCCAGCGTGTAGCCAATGCAAGTGTCACAATTGACGGGACACTCAAGGCATCGATAGGGAAGGGACTGCTTATCCTTCTCGGCGTCGGTTATGAGGATTCCGCGGAAGACATTTCCTGGCTTGTCAGGAAGATTGCCGGCATGAGGATTTTTGACGACGCCGACGGGGTGATGAACCGCTCAGTGCTAGATGTGGAAGGTGATGTCATCGTTGTCAGCCAGTTTACCCTGATGGCCGACTGCAAGCGGGGCAACAGGCCCTCCTACATCAAGGCAGCCAACCACGCCATTGCAGTTCCCCTTTACGAGGGATTCTGCAGGGCATTGTCTGCAGCAATCGGGAAGGAAGTGTCCACCGGGGAGTTTGGCGCTGACATGAAAGTATCCCTGCTCAATGACGGCCCTGTGACCATCTGTCTGGACAGCAAGGAGAAATAGACCGGGCTTGAGTTGTCCCCGGTCAGTCCAGGAAGGCTTTCAGTTCTTCATAGAACCTCGATGCCGGAAATCCCATCACATTGTAGAAAGAACCTTCCAATCGGCTTATTCCGATGTAGCCAATCCATTCCTGGATGCCGTAGGCGCCGGCTTTGTCATATGGTTTGTAAGTGTCGATATAATAAGTTATCTCACTATCCGACAATTCTTTGAAAAAGACATTTGAAGTAACGGAGAAGGTCTTTTTCTTCCTGTTGTCCCTCAATGTGACAGCCGTTATGACCTTGTGCCCGCGGCCTGACAGAAGTTTCAGCATGCGGATTGCATCGTCCCTGTCCGCTGGCTTTCCCAGGATTTCGTCACCGCACAGTACCATGGTGTCTGAAGTGACCAGGATCTCATTGTCGGAAAGTGCCCTGTGGAAGCCGTACGATTTTCCTTCAGACATGAGTTCCGGAACTCTCTCGTGTGGAGTCCCCGGGTCCCAACTTTCGTCGAAAGAGTTGCCCGTGTCCACTGTGAATCCGATGTCCATCGCACTGAGCAGTTCGCGCCTTCGGGGTGAGCCCGAGGCCAGGATAATCCTTTTGTCTTTCAGGTCAATCATCTTCTGTCACTATTCTTTTGTCGCTTTGAACCTGGCTTCATAAGCAAGGGAATCGAAGGTCCAGGTTCCCTGGATTCTCATCACTTGCTCGATATGCTTCCTGACAAGGCCCTTGCCTCCCGGACGGTCGGAAACTATGTCGGCACCCTCCAGGCATTCGACTGCCGCATCGCTCGGGCAAACTCCGACTCCCGCTGCCCGGATCACCTCCAGGTCCGGGACGTCGTCACCGAAATACATGACTTCCTCCCGCCTGAGGGAATGCCTCCTGCAGAAATCATCGAAATCGCGGATCTTGACCCTGGAACCCAGATAGACATCCTCCGGCTCGATACCGTTTGTCCTGAACCGCTGGGTGATGCTTTTTGAGCGTCCTCCGGTAATGACACCGACAGCATAGCCGTGCAGGCAGGCCATCCTGACTGCAAAACCATCCTTGGCATCAAAAGTTCTGTAGAGTTCACCGTCGAGAGTGGCAAGGAGACCGCCGTCTGTCATCACTCCGTCGATGTCGAATACAAACCCCTTAATGTCTTTTAAATCAGTCATTAATAGATTAATACTTGAAGTTATGATTTGGTGCCTCCGTTGCTGAACTGTGTCAAATCTCCGAGATTGAAG
>JBJFDD010000200.1:0-1938 GCA_051889815.1 Candidatus Cryptobacteroides sp.
TCAACGATTTCAGCATACTTGCTGTACCTGCTGAGGTCTTCCGGCACATCGATCAGATACTCTACATAGTCATTGCCGCGGGAAAAGCCCGCATTGAGGAGACGACCCTCATAATACGGTGCATTGTACTTTCCATAGGCGGTAGGAATCTTGTCGAAACCCTCCACGAGAATGCCGGAAACATCGAACTCCAGAAATCCCACCGGTCCCTCAAGCATCTCCATGCCCTTGAGGGTGGCATATTCCTCGACAGTCTTCATCAGGGCATCGACAACCTCCTGGGAGTCAATGAAGTCAAGCCAGCCGAAACGGCAGATTTTCTTGGAAATCTTTTCGTTGTAACGGTGATTGATGATGGCTGCCACCCGGCCGATAACCTTTCCATCCCCGTCGGTGGCAAGCCAATACTTTCCTTCGCACACCTCAAAGGCAGCATTCTTTCCGGGAGTAAGGGTGTCCATATCCATCGACTCAATTTTGGGAACATAGTAAGGGTTTCCCTTGTAGAGCCGGTTTGGGAAGTGAACAAAACGCTTGAGATCCGACCTGGATACTACTTCTTCAATTCTTGTCACAATAAAACTGTTTGTATAGTCTGTCAAATATATGGGATTTTGACAAAAAACACAACAAAAGACCCACCAATTTAACGTAGAAATTGAATTGACAAGCCTAGTAGCCTACCTGGTCAAGATACTTGAAACGACGGATCTTCTTGGTGGCAGTCTTTTCGAAGGGTTCTTTGAAAACCTGGACCGAACTGACTCTTGAGGTACGTTTCACATTGCGGTTGACAAAGGACAGGACCGATTCTTTCACCTTCTCCAGACGGCGCAGGAACTCCTCTTCCCCTTCATGGTCCCAGTCGATGGCATCCTCATTGAAATTGACAAGGGCCACAAGCTTGCCGTTTCTTGAGACAATAATCGACTCATTCACACCTTCGATACCATTGATAACCTGTTCTATCTCTTCAGGGTAGATGTTCTCTCCGGAAGATCCGAGAATCATATTGCTCAGGCGCCCCTTGATGGAGAAGCGGCCACACTCATCGACAACGGCAAGGTCATTGGTCCTGAACCATCCGTCATCGGTAAAGGCAGCCCGGGTCCTTTCAGGGTCGCGGTAATAACCGAGCATCACGTTCGGTCCCTTGGCCACGATTTCGCCCTCCCCTGTCTCAGGGTTGACATTGTGAAGCTTCAGCTGTACATTCGAAACCGGCGTACCGATAGAACCCACTTTCCGGCTCCTGCCCATAGTGAATGACAGGAGAGGTGAGGTCTCGGTCAGACCGTAACCGACGGCATAAGGGAAACCGGACTTGAGGAGGAAAGCCTCGACTTCATTGTCCAGTTTGGCACCGCCTATACCGAAGAAGGTAAGTTTCCCACCGAAAGTCTTCTTCAGCTTCATGCCTACCAGTCGGCACAGAAGCCAGTTCATGTGCTTGTCCATCCAGCTCAGGACAGGACTCTTCCGGATGGTAGGAACAACACTGTTCCGGTAGATCTTTTCGATGATCAGAGGAACGGAAAGCACTGTGGTAGGACGCACAGTCTTCATCGCCTTCAGAAGCACTGAAGGTACGGGAGGCTTTGAGATATAGTGTACACTGGCACCCACAGCCATCGGATAAAGCATTCCGATCGTCATCTCGAGGGTGTGCGCCATCGGAAGGATGGAAAGCCACCTGTCTTTCGGACTTCTGCGGCAGGTGTCCCAGCAGGAGTGGGTGCAGGAAGAGAGGTTTCCGTGGCTGAGCATCACACCTTTGGCGTTGCCGGTAGTCCCGGAAGTGTAGATTATCGTTGCAAGATCGTCAGATTCAGGGGACGGAACCTTCATCATCGAGCAGGTAAAAGCAGAATCCTCTGCCTTGATTCTTTCGAAAGACTCGATGTCGAAGACCAATGTCATCTTGCCCAGGCTTTCCTT
>JBJFDD010000201.1:0-6968 GCA_051889815.1 Candidatus Cryptobacteroides sp.
CCAGTAGATTTTGTCGGCCTCAATGGCAGCGAACCTGTAGAGGTTAAGAACCTCCTTTCCGTTGTCACTGATTCCATCAAGAAGGCCGGTTTCCTCCTTTCCGATGTCGACAGTGACATAGTCGGCAAAGCGGGAGTACCTCTTTGCTTCGCTGCAACCGACAAGGAGCGGAATGGTTGCAAGCAAAAGAAAAATCTTGCGTTTCATGTTATTAATTATGCCTTGATGTTTCGGAATATCCAAGTGCGGAAAACTAACCGATAATGCCGTTCGAGCCAAGCACAATCAGCATCAGGTAGCCGAGGACCAGACCGCAGGTTCCCATGATAAGACCGGTCTTGATCATGTCCTTCTGCTCGAACATGCCGGTGGAAGCTGCGATTGCATTCGGAGGAGTCGAAATCGGGAGTACCATTCCGAGAGAAGATCCGATGGCGACACCGATCAGAAGAGTGGTGACACCGCCGAGCGGAGCGAGGTTTTCAGCCACATCCATGCTCGAGCCGACTGCCGCAAGGATAGGGACGAGGAGGGATGCGGTCGCGGTGTGTGAGATGAAGTTGGCCATTGCATAGCAGATGAGGCCGGAACCGATGACGATGACAACTGCAGGCCAGTTCTCGAACGGAATTGATGCGATAAGAGTCTTGGCCAGGCCTGTCTCCTGAAGACCCACACCGAGAGCGAAACCGCCGGCGACCATCCAGAGGACGCTCCAGTTGATTTCCTCAAGGTCGCGTTTGGTAAGGATGCCGCAAATTGCGAAGACTCCGACAGGGAGCATTGCGACTACGTTCGAGTTGACTCCGACAGCCTTGTCAAGAACCCAAAGGAGGACAGTCACAGCAAAGGTCACATAGACGACAATCGAACGCCAGTCCTTCTTGGTCTCCCCTTCAATCTTAAGCTCAATGGTCTTTGCCTTGAAAGGGAAGAGTTTGAGCAGCATGACCCATGCTATGAGGAGGAGCACGACAGTCAGAGGCACCATGAATGCCATCCACTGGCCGAAGCCCACATTGATGCCGATTTCACCCATATACTTGAGGGCAATGGCATTAGGCGGAGTTCCGATCGGGGTTCCCATTCCTCCGATGTTGGCGGCGATAGGAATTGACAGGGCAAGAGCAATCTTTCCCTTTCCGTCCGCAGGCAGGGCCTTGAGGATAGGAGTAAGCAGGGAGAGCATCATTGCCGCAGTAGCGGTGTTGCTGAGGAACATCGAGAAGACTCCTGTCACGAGGATGAATCCCAGTGTCACGAACTTCGGATTGGTTCCGAATGGCTTGAGCATCACTCTCGCGAGGGTGAGGTCCAGACCGCTCTTGGAAGCAGCAATCGCGAGGACGAAGCCTCCTATGAACAGCATGATGATCGGGTCGGCGAAGCAATGGAGCAAAGCTTTGTAGCTCGTCATCTGTCCAAGCAGGGTAGGATTGCCCTGCCTGAAGAAAATCAGGCTGCTGTCCGATGTCATGAATAGGAGAAGGACGACCACAAGGACTGATGTGGTCCAGGCCGGGACGGCCTCGAAGAGCCACATGAGAATGGCAAAGATGAAAATTGCCATTGTCCTTTTCTGAATCAGGGTCAGACCTGCAATCCAGTTCTCAACCGGCAGGCAACACACCAGAAGGGCTACTACTATGGCAACTGTCAGCTTGATTGCCCTGGATACATTTTTGTTTTCTGTTTTGAACTGCTTCTTCCACTCGTGGTAAGACTCCACGAGATGATAACCGTGAAAGCTCTTGAACATGATAAATGACTGTCAAAAAATGTATTTCCTAAAAAGGTCGCTAATTTAGGCAATTTTTACCTCTCCGCAAAATATTATGGCGTTCATTTCAGGCTTACGGACCCGGAACGTCAATCATTCCACCTTGGTGAGCGGGCCGTCAAGCTTGTCCACATCGATGATTGCGATGTAGAACCTCGAATCGGTGCGGGAAACGGTACCGACAGACAAAGACCGGTCTGCCCATCGTAGGCAATGCCCTGGACATGCTGCTTCTGTCCTCCGGCATGGATGGAGTCAGGATAGTCGGCAGCCGCTTTCATGGAAGTCAGGCTCAACAGAGCCGCTGATTGCCAGGAAAAAACTACTTTGTCTTGCGATAGCTCAGGACAGCCCATGCCGTGGTTGCGGCACCGAGTCCCAGCAGGCAGGCCAGGTCCTCCCAGACATCCACGAGCGTACATCCCTTCAGGAATATCCCGCGCATCGCATCGGCGAAATAGCGCAGAGGATTGGCATAGGTCAGCACCTGTGCCCACCGGGGCATCGATTCAACAGGAGTGAATATCCCGCTCATCAGCATGAAGACCATGCTGAAAAACCAGATTACGAACATCGCCTGCTGGGCATTGTCGCTGTAGTTCGAAATCAGAAGGCCGAAGGAGGCCATGACAAGGATGTGCGCGAAAGTGAATATCACGATGCTCAGATAGCTGCCCCGGCAGCTGTACCCGAAGACAAGATAGGCCAGGAGCAGGCAGGAGAACATCATGAAATATGCCACTGCCACATAAGGAATCATCTTGCAGATGATGAAGGTGGTCGGCCTGACCGGAGTCACATTGATCTGTTCGATTGTACCTTTCTCCTTTTCGGACACGATGTTGAGTGCCGGAAGGAAGCCGCACATCATCGTCAGGGCAATCACTATGAGCGCCGGGATCATGTAGATCTTGTAGTCCAGGAAAGGATTGTACCTGTAGGTCTCGCGGATTTCGGGAACGGAAGAAGCGGATGGAGGGAGACTTTGGATATTCATGTGGGAGGCGACGAAACCGCTCACGCAGGCATTGAGGTACTGCGACCCGATGCTGCCGCGGGTGCCGTTGACAGTATTCACACGGATGCGGACAGGCATTCCCCCGGACATGTCTGCCCCATCCTGCAGATAGTCGGCAAAACCCCTGGCGACAGTGAGGACGGCATCGACCTTGCCCCTGTCCATGAGTTGCTGAGCCTCGCTGTCAGAGGCGCAGACATCCTCGATCCTGAACCAACCGCTGGACGCGCATTTTTCAAGAAGCAGCGCCGAGCTTTCGGTCCGGTCGTTGTCAACCATGGCAACCCTTATGTTGCGCACTTCCATATTCGCGGCAAACGGAAACACGAGTATTATCAGGAACGGGAACATCATGACCATCCTCGGCATTCCCGGATCCCTGAAGAATTGCTTGAACTCCTTTTTCAACAGATACTTCCACATAGCGTCTACAATCTGGTCTTGAATTTTCTGATGCTGACCCACAACAGGAAGACCATCATCACAGTCAGGATGGCCAGTTCAGGAACAATAGAAGACAGGCCCGCCCCCTGGATCATGATCCGGCGTGCCATGATGATGTACCACTTGGCAGGGATTATGTCGGAAACGATCCGGAGTGCCAACGGCATGCTTTCACACGGGAATATAATTCCCGAAAGCATCATGGTCGGCATCGTAAGGCCCATTCCGCAGAGAAGCATCGCTGTCTGCTGCGTGCGTGAAACAATCGAAACAAGAAGTCCCAGTCCAAGGGAAGCGCCCACAAAAATCACTGACACGACAGTCAGCAACGCCAGGCTCCCGTTGACAGGCACTTCCATCACGAAATGTGACAGCAGCAGCACGCTCACATAGTTGACAAGGGAAAGGACGAGATAAGGTACAAGCTTGCTCACCACAATCCAGAACGGCTTTACCGGAGAGACAAGGACCAGTTCCATCGTGCCAAGTTCCTTTTCCCTGACAATCGAGACTGAAGTCATCATCGAACAGATCAGCATCAGTATCAGGCCCATTACTCCGGGTACAAAGTTGTAGGAGGAATTCATGGCGGGATTGTACATCAGCTGCACATTCGGAGAAAATGAAGTTGTTCCCGAATTGAGTACTCCCTTGATGTAGCCTGTCACGGTCTGGGAAGTATTGGGGTCAGTACCGTCGGCGACTATCCTGATGCAGGCATTGTCCTCCTTTCCTTCCATGCCGGAGAAACCTCCGTCAAAGCAGATGGCAGCCTTGGCCCTCCCGGTGCGTATCCTGTCATCTATCTGCGAGACATTGTCCAGATGCTTTCCGACCTTGAGATACGGATTCCGGTCGATTCTTTCGACAATGGCACGTACAGATGGGTCCGAGGCATCACCGACATAGTCAACCACAGCATTGTGGACCTCCGTGCTGAGGGCAAATCCGAAGAGTACAATCTGCACAATCGGCATCACCAGTACTATCAGCATGGTCCTGACATCCCTGAAGATGTGCCTGAACTCCTTGATTATGAATGCTCTTATCTCTTTCATCGTTCATTCCCCGCCTTACCGGCAATCTTTGCGAAGACCCCGTCCATGGTAGTTTCCGAATATTCCCGCTTGAGTTCCTGCGGCGAGCCGAGCGCCTCTATCCTTCCATCGACCATTATCGAAACCCTGTCACAGTATTCAGCCTCATCCATATAGTGTGTGGTGACAAAGACTGTCACACCGCGTGAAGCGGCATCGTAGATCATCTCCCAGAAAGTCCTTCGGGTGAGAGGATCGACGCCTCCGGTCGGTTCGTCCAGGAATATTATCTCCGGATCATGGATCATCGCGACGCTGAATGCAAGTTTCTGCTTCCAGCCAAGCGGAATGTCCCTGACGAACAGGTCCCCGGCCCGGTCCAGTCCCAGGGCTTTCAGCATGGAACCGGACTTGACCTTGATCTGCGAATCATCCAGGCCGTAGATTCCTCCGAAGAGTTCGAAGTTCTCCCGGACCTTGAGATCCGGATAGAGGGAGAATTTCTGGCTCATGTAGCCGATGTGCTTCTTGATTGATTCCTGGCCGTTCCTGATGCTGTAGCCGGCCACGGTACCCTCTCCGGAAGTAGGAAGACTCAATCCGCAGAGGATTCTCATTGCAGTGGTCTTGCCTGCACCGTTAGCCCCGAGAAAGCCGAAAATCTCACCCTTGTACACATCGAAGGAGATGTTGTCCACTGCCGTGAAATTGCCGAACTTCTTGACGAGGTTACGTATGCTGACTGTTTTCTCATCCGTTTTCATGACCGCAGATATTGATAAAACAATCTTCGATTCCCGGAACGGCCTCGGACACCTCGCATGATTCCATTCCCTTGAGCCGGAGCTCACTCCGGAGCGATTCCGGGGTTGGACCATCCTCCGGGACGGCCACATGGCATTCACTTCCGAAAGAGTGGCAATGCACCACTCCGTCCAGCGGGCACAGGGTCTCGAGTATCCGGAACATTTCCCCTCCCGTGACTCGATAGAGCCGGTAAGGATAGCGGGAAACGATATCCCCGGGAGTGCCGCAGTCCATGATCTTTCCGCCCAGCATCAGGGCAACCCTGTCACAGAGAGAAGCCTCGTCCATGTAGGGAGTGGAGACCATGATGGTCACCCCGCCCTCCCTGATACGCTTCAGCATCGCCCAGAATTCCCTGCGGCTGACAGCGTCCACTCCGGTGGTAGGTTCGTCGAGGAACAGCACTTCAGGCTTGTGGACCAGGGCACAGCAAAGTGCAAGTTTCTGCTTCATGCCTCCGGACAAGTCCCTGGCCCGGCGCTTGGAGAACCTTTCAATCTGTGAATATATCTCCTTGATGTTGTCGTAGTTTTCCTCGACGGTAGTACCGAACACAGTCGCGTAGAAGTTGAGGTTCTCCTCGACGCTCAAATCCTGGTAGAGCGCAAAATGGCCCGGCATATAACCTATACGGCGCCTGATTTCGGAATATTCGGACACAACATCCCTTCCCCCGACACTCGCCCTGCCGCTGTCCGCGAGGGTAAGGGTCGTCAGCACCCTGAACAGGGTGGTCTTGCCTGCCCCGTCAGGACCAATCAGGCCGAAGAGTTCCCCCTTCCCGACTGACAGGCTGACGTCATCCAGTGCCCTTGTCTTCCGATAGGACTTGCTGACTCCCTCAACTATGATGGAAGATTCCTGCATGGCTGTCATTTGACGACATAGGCGTACATTCCCAGCCTCAGGCTGCCGTCATTCGGCACGGAGACCTTGACCGCATAGACAAGGTCAGCGCGCTCATCCCTTGTCTGGATGTTCTTCGGAGTGAATTCCGCCTGCTCACTGATCCATGTCAGAGTACCTGTGAAGCGTTTCGGGGATGCGGTTCCATCGTCCGGAATCACAGTCAGGCTGTCACCGATTTTCAGGCCTGCCAACTGTCCTGTAGTAAAATATGCCCGCACATAAACCTTGTCCATGTCGGCCATCTTGAAGAGTGCCTTTCCGGCATTCACTGTTTCACCGGCTTCGGCATATTTGGTAAGGACGGTACCGTTGGAGGGAGCCACAATCCGGCATCTTGACAACTGGTCGCGACGCTGCTCGAGCTGGATGCCGCTTGTTGCAATCTCGGACATCACGGTCTGGTTGCTGCGCTCCCAACTCTGCTTCTGGGCGGCAATCTGAGCCTGAAGGACAGCAATCTTGTCCTTCAGGTCATCCACCTGCTTGCGGGAAGCAGCATTGCCATCAAGAAGCTTGGTGTACCGTGAAAGGTCATTCTTCAGGCCTGCAAGCTGGGCGAGATTCGGCTCTGACTGTTTTGCCACATCAATCAGTTTGGACTTCATGCCCCGGATCCTCTGCTCCAGTTCGCAGACCTGGAGATAGGTCTGGACGGAATCAATCGCGCCAAGGCATTCGCCCGGACTAAGCTTGTCCCCTTCTTCAATGTCCAGGGACAGGATCCTGCCGCCGGCCTCTGCCGAAACAGTGACCTGCACGGCATCAATCTGGCCGCAGGCATCAAACTCGATTTCCCTCTTGCAGGACACGGCAAGGACAGATGCTGCTGCCGCCGTAAAGATTAATCCGATTCCTGTTTTCATATTCACTTACCCAATGTATTGTTCAACTCGTAGACTGCCATTATGTACTGCACCTCATGCAGGCTTCTGTCCGCCATCGCCTGGAACTCGCTGTCCAGAAGGCTGAGGTA
>JBJFDD010000202.1:0-6961 GCA_051889815.1 Candidatus Cryptobacteroides sp.
TAATGAGGGGAACAGGGTATGTGTCGCAAGTGTATTATGTCCGTCGATATCTTTCTCAAAATTGACGGATGGTAAACTGGAGGAACTCAAGCGGATAGAGGTAGCTCCCCCTTCGATAACCAGTGCAAACGGCAAGAGTTCGTTATCCAAGCAGTCGCCTGCAAGCTTCCAGGGTATTTCGGCAAATAGCGAAACGGTCAGTCTCTTGTATTCCGGGAAGCTGATATCCCAGGAAACAAGCCCCGCAAATGTATGCAATCATTTGGTTCAATATGACTGGGACGGTTGTCCTGTACATGCTTATTATCTGGAAAAAGGAATATCTGCCCTTTGCATAGAAGGAGAAGTATTGTATGGAACCGCCTCATATCCCGAAAGCCGGCTCTATATTTACGAGTTTCCCCAGTAACTTTTTGTCAGGAACCTCTTAAATACCCTCTCGACTGTCACACCAGGGAGCTGATGATCTCATCCGAGACGAAGAAAAGCTCTTCCGGGATTCTAGCCCTTCCGTCCGGACCGATGGCCAGGCACCCGGCGGCGACTTGCTTTTCCAGCGCATCCTTTCCTGCAAGGAGGGACAGTTCGTCTGCGGTAATCCCTGCAGCGGTGCGCAGCCCCAGCATGATTCTTTCCACTCTAATGTCCTCGGCGGAAAGCACCTCCATCTCTCTTGAATATGTCCTCCCGGTCTTCCGGTCTGGCAGGACCTGCGAGTTCCAGGACCGGACCTGCTGCCCGTCATCCCTGATTGTAAGCGAGTGGGCTCCCGGTCCGAGACCCGTGTAGGGAGTCCTGTCCCAGTACGCACTGTTGTGGACCGCCTCGTGGCCCGGAAGAGCAAAATTCGAGACTTCGTAGTGGTTGAAGCCCGCTGCGCGGAGCCTTTTGCAGAGCATTGAATATTGCAGGGCGCAGACCTCGTCAGGGGCTTCCGCGCATTCGCCCCGCCCGATCATCTCCTCCAGGGCGCTCCCTTCCTCAATCGAAAGCTGGTAGGCAGAAATGTGGTCAGGTCCCCTGAAACCGTCGTCTTTCCCGAGGCTGAGGGCGGAGCTGACAGTCCTCTCCCAGGTCTGGAGATCAAGTCCCGGGACCCCGAAGATCAGGTCTATGCTCACATCGATGTCTCTTCCGGCACGCTCTGCCGAGCGGCGGATCAATGAATATGCCATCCTGGCGCGGGCGGAATCGTGCCGGCGGTTCATCCATTTGAGGATTCTGTCATCGAAGGACTGGATTCCCATGCTGATTCTCGTGACTCCAAGGTCCAGCAGGAAGGCAACATATTCATCGCCCTTCTCCACAATGTCCTCAGGGTTGACCTCGATGGTGAACTCGTGCAGCGGAGCGGGTCCCTGGATGCTCCTGATTCCTCCTATGATACGCAACAGAACATCAGGAGGAAGCACCGATGGGGTGCCTCCTCCGATGTAGAGAGTGCGGAGCGGTTTGCTCCTTATTTCTTCTTTCCTTTCTTCCGCTTCTGCAAGGACTGCGTCGGCATATTCGTTGAACAGCAGGCTCTGGCGGCCATTGCTGCAGATTTCCGAATAGAAGCCGCAGTAGGTGCAGAAACTCCGGCAGAAAGGGACGTGAAGGTAAACCACTTGCTATCTGAGCAGAAGTTCTGCCTTGCCCAGGAGGGCCTGGGTGGTATAGGCCTCGACAGTGTAGATACCAGGTGCGTAGGACGGAATCTCGTTGAGATAGATGCTCAGTTCGACTTCCTTGCCCTGGTAGTCAACTTCACGGGAAGCGGATGCTACCATTGACTGCCCTCCGAAGGTGAAGGATGTCTGGGTGCTGTTGGTGAGGAGTACTCCTTCCGGATCCTTGACCCTGATGTAGACCCTGATAGGACCTTTCGGTGCCAGGTCGTTCTCGACCAGGCTGAGGGAGGTCAGGAGCCTTACTACACGGCTGCTTCTGTCGGTGACCTTGTCTGAAGAGTTGTAGGCCGCAATGGTCAGGCCACGGGATTTGATGACGGAACCTGCTGCGACCTGTCCAGACAGATTGTCAACCTTGCCCTTGAGCTCCTCGTTCTCGGCCCTGCTGGCGGCGGCTTCCCTGCGGGCTGCCGCTGCATCGGCAGTAAGCTTGTGGTTGAGGGTGTTGAGGGAGTCGATCTGGACAATGTAGTTCCTCATAATGCTTCTGAGGGTACCGAGTTCCTTCTCATATTTCCTCATCTGGGCCCTGTTGGTGGCCTCAGTCTTCTTGATTCTTTCAATCAGCTGGTTGCCCTCCTCCTTTGAAGAGTCAAGCTGGCTGTTGATGCTTTCGTAGTCGGAGGAAAGGCTGTCGTAGTCACCCTTGAGGGCTATCATCTGCTCTGTAAGTTCCTCTTTTTCAATGTTGAGTTCCTTGACCAGGGCTGACTTGGTCGACCAGATGTACACCAGGGCTCCGAGCAGGATCACTGCTGCTCCGATGAGTCCGTACATCAGTTTCCTGAGGCTTTCGTTTTTCCTCTCCTGCTCTTCGCGCTCGCGGCGCTCCATGATAGGATCGATTTCTGCCATATTCATTTAAGTTTAATGTTGTCTGCAATAACTCTGCAAAAATAGCAATATTGTGCGAATTGCAAAAGACGGACCGCGAAGCCCTCCGGCACTGTCATCCGGTGACTTTATTCTCCTGTTACTTCGGCCAGCCTCATCAGGGTGGTCAGGGAGCCATAGTTGCAGTTGATCCAGAAGTATTCGACCGGCTCGTCAATGGAGATGATCATACCGGTGATCTGGTTCTGGAGGATTGTGAGATGGTCCATCAGGGCCTTGGCCTTCTCCAGGGCAAGGCGGTCTCCCGTGACGGCGTAGAGGTTGAGATAGGCATCGGCCATGTTGCTGCTGCTGGCATCGACAGGCTCATAGCAGAAGTACTGCTCGAATGTGCTTGGGGTAGGAATTTCGCGGACTCCCGTGACATCGTCCGGGAGATAGTCCCAATGGACGAACTGGTCTTCGGACAGCCTGATGAGGTCAACGGCATCAGAGACGTCTTCTGCGGAAGGGTTGTCCTGCAGCAGGAGATAGGAGGCATAGAGTGCCGAAGTACAGTTGGTCAGGTTCTGGTAAGGGGCGGAGCCGTAGCCGTAGGTGTCTTCAAATGAGCCTTCCAGGTCGAAAGCCTTCATCGGCACATCCTCCATCCATTTCCTGGCTTTTGCCTTCATCTCCGAATAGTCGGACACCCCGAATTCGGTTTCCAGCCTGCGGATGTACATCAGGAGGGGTTCGAGAGTGATTTTCGCATCGTTCATCGGGACTCCCGTGATGAAATCCACCTTGACCGGGAACGAACCGTCTTCTGCCTGAAGTTTTTCGTAGGTGTCGGCAATCTTGAGCGCCCTGTCAAGATAGAGGCTGTCTCCAGTAGCCTTGAAAAGGTCCAGGAAGCCGTGACCGGCCTTTGTCGGTTCCATCATCATTGCCCAGCCTTTGTTGTCGGCTCTCCCTGCCTGTGCCTCATTCTCGTAGAATGTCGGAGGGAAGAACTCGAGAGGGTCTCCCTCGGGACGGCTTGAATTGATGAGGAAGGTTGCGGCATTGCGGGCAATCTGGAGGGCCTCCTCCCTGTAGGCAGGGATTTGCTCGGCGATGAAGACTTCGTTCTGGATGGTTGCGCCGATGATCTTGCAAGGGTAGGCATTCAGGCAGTAGCTCAGGTCCGGGACAAGCTGGGTTTTCCAGCTCTGGACGGCAGGCATCCTGTGCGTGTAGAGGGCGGCCCTGAGAGCTGACTCGCGATAAGGCATTGCCTTTCCCGGGTAAGGTCCGTTGAACGGGTAGTCGCGCAGGAAATCCCTTTCACCGGCAATCCCGAGCACTTTCCCGTCTTCTCCGATAGCCTCGACGGTCAGATGGACGTCAGCCGGATGGATGTCATTCCAGACCGGAGAAAGATTGGCATCCGGGGAAGCTGCTTCGAAACTCCAGGTCGCCTCCGACCGGGTGTCCTTGATGGTGAACTTGTAGGAAGCGGCTCCGTCCATCTTCGGGAAGTCGAAAGATGGGGCGTAGAGGAACTTGCGTGCAAAACCGTTCCAGGCAGGGTTGCGTCCTTCATAGGCAGGACGGATCGGTTCCAGATACTCCCGGGCGGCCTGGCTGTTGAGAGCCTCGAAACTGCCGGAGTCCTGATTGCAGCAGGCCTGGACCATCAGAGTCGCGACCAGGGCAATCACAAAAAGTTTGTTTGTTTTTTTCATTTTTTTGATGTTATTTGGTTGTTTATCAATTCATTGACGGAATTTTTGAGTCCAGGTAGCCGATCCTGTCCTTCAGCCAGTTGTTCATCTCGGTGTAGTTGCCCTTGGATGAGGTGCCGCTTCCTCCCCAGCGCTGGGCGTTGAGGAGCCGGGACTGGTCGACAGCGTCGCCATATTCAGAGACGAACTTGCTGACGGTCCTGTCCATGTGGGCGGCAATCGTCCCTCTCACGCTGTTCCAGCGGGCTTTGTATTCTTCGAGGAAGGCCTTGTTGGGATTGCTCAACAGGGCGGGGAAGTAGAACGCTCCGTAGACATGCTGGTTGCTCCAGCACTGGGTGAAGGTTCCGTTCCAGTAGATTGAGTCGAAGTCCCACGGGGAGAGCATCTCCAGCTTGGATGAGCTTGTCATGTCCTTCTTGGCGAGGTACAGGTTCGATCCGGCGCAGTCCAGGGTTGCGAATATGTCGTGGAACAGGAGCCAGTTCGCGAAGGTCTCCAGGTCGAGGTACTTGCCGTAGTCTCCGCCGTTGCGGATTTCATTCTCGGCATTGTTGACATAGGACTGGATGTAGAGGAGCTGGTCGGTCTGGATGTCTTCGGGATCCGGGTACTTGAAGGTGAATTTCATGTTGCTTCGGAACGGTTCCGTGTCGAAATACAAGTCTTCGTTCCACCAATAGGCATCCTTCTCGATGAGGAAGCCGCGCTCGTCGATGTCAGCCCGGCAGTTCTGGTTGCGTTTGTAGCTCTCGACCAGGCAGTACAGTCCGCGGTAGTCATCATTGACGACGACGTTGACGTATTTCATTGCGGGGACCCAGTTGAATCCCAGATACTTTGCCGCTTCCAGCCCGATGAACGTGTTGAGGTTGGCGTAGCCTTTTATAAGCACCCATTCCTTGTCCTTGTAGGTGTCCTCGTCGCCCCTGAACAGCAGGTCCTTCTTCTTCTGGAGCTTGATCTTGTAGGGTTTCATGCTTGAATATGCCGAAGTGTTGCCGCGGATCTTCAGGGTCATTCCGCTTTGGTCGGCGACATATTCACCGCTGTCATAAAGGATTTTGCCGCCGAGGGAGACCTTGAGCCTTCCGGGAACCTTTGTGCAGTTGCGGATGCCGGCTCCGTTGTTTCCCGGAGGGGGACTGACATAGTCGCAGGTGGGCTCTTCGCCGTTGACGGTGTCGATCCTGAGGACCATCAGTTCTGCGGGGAGGCCTGTCGAGATTGTCATCGTGTCGGAAGTGAAGACTGTGGAATTGATTCCCGGGTCCGAAGACCTGAAGGCGAACTTGCAATAGAAATGGTGCTCCTTGAACTTGCCCGAAGGGAAGAGCCTTCCGAACTGCTCCGCGGTGAGGGTGAAGGAAGAGGTGTAGTCGGCTTCGCCGTCCCGGGCGCCAAGGTCTTCATTGAATATCTCGGAGTCGGGACCGATGTCCTCGATGAGGTACCATCTGGCGATGGCGTTCGAGGTCCCGCTTGCGACGTTGACGGTCGTGCTGAGGGTCAGGTTGTCTGCCCTGAGCGCTTCATCGTAAGAGTCTTTCGCACCGTAGCACAGGTAGTCCGTGCTCATCCCCTGGACGACCTGGAGCTCGGTCCGTAGAGGTACTTCCGGTCCGTCGTCGTCCGGATCGTCCATCCGGCAGGAGAAGGCCGAGAGGAGGATGGCTGCTGCGAGCGCTGCGTGGAATACTCGTGTCTCTATGTGGTTTCTCATCGTGATGCTGTCTTCGTCGGGGTGTATGAATTTTCAAAGATAAGAAATAATAATGACAGTTTGACGACCCTGACAAAACAGAAGAGGCCGGTCCCTGGTACGGGCCGGCCTCTTTCATGAATCTCCCCGTCGGGGGCGGGATGCTATTCTACGGTGTAGAGCTTGAGGTTCTTTGCTCTTGCAGAATAATCCCTGAAGTAGTAAACCTGGGCAGGGTGGGATCCTGTCATGGTGTAGGTCTGGTCACCTGCCTTGAGCTGGAGGTTGTAGGTGAACTTGTCGGCCGAGATGTCGATGTAGCCGCCGCAGATCTTCATCTGTGTGCCGGTGTAGTAGTTCTTCACATAGCAGTAGACCAATGATCCGTACTTGACAGGAATGATTGAATTGACAGCTCCTTCGGCTGAGAATTCGTAGCGTCCGGAAGGAATCGGATTGGCGCAGTATCTTCCGGCGAAGTTGGCCTCCCAGGTCCACTTTTCGACGTTGAGAGCGAGGTACATTTCATAATTGTTGTTGATGGCACTTCCGCTGAAGCCTACTACGAGCGAGTTGCCACCGTTCCCCATTGCATCGCCGAACCACATTCCGACGTACGAAGAATTGAAGACGGATTTTGCTACGAAGTCACCGTCCGGACAAGGGGACATTCCCATCTCTCCATCCGGTACATAGACCTTCTTGACGGAATGCTTGTATCCGACAACTGTGCCTGTTTCCACAAGCTCCCATGTCTCATAATCATAAGCTACTCCCTTGAAGGTGATATCGAAGTCGAAGCTGTAGGTGCCGTCATCGTTCTTCTTTACTGTGACGCTGCCGCCTTTGGTGTAGTCAGGAACAGCCTGGTTCATGTCGGCGGTGTAGGCGCTGCAGTCGAATGTCATAGGATTGGCGATGGTGATACCGTTAAGGTATGGCAGGGTCTCGTCGGCAGCAAGCTCGGCGAGATTGAAGGTTCCCTCAGGAAGATCCTTGCCGTCGAATTCGCCGGCCTGGCCGTAAAGATGGAAGGTAATGTA
>JBJFDD010000203.1:0-6954 GCA_051889815.1 Candidatus Cryptobacteroides sp.
CCTTCTGCGGAGACCCACAATGTTCACGCCGCAGTAGCACAAAGGCTCCCTTCCGCAGAGTGCGAACGGAGGCACGTCCTTGTTGATGCGGGAGGCTCCGCCGACCATGGCATGCATTCCTATCCGCGAGAACTGATGTGCCTTGGTGCCGCCACCGATGATGGCCCAGTCTGCAACCTCGGTCTCGCCGGCGATGCCAACATAGCTTACGAGGATGCAATGCTCACCGACTACACAGTCGTGGGCTATGTGCACATAGGACATGATGAGGGTGTTGCTTCCGACCTTGGTCACTCCCTTCCCGCTCGCCTTGGTGCCACGGTTGATTGTAGCACACTCGCGGATGGTAACATTGTCACCGATTTCGACATAAGTCACCTCCCCGTCGAATTTGAGGTCCTGCGGAATGGCCCCTACAACCGCTCCCGGGAAAACGGAACAGTTCTTTCCCATCCTGACATATTCAAAAATCACGGCATGGGGAAGAATCTTGCATCCGTCGCCGATTTCGACATTGTCATCGACGAAGGCATATGGACCAATCTCGATGTTGTCACCGAGTTTTGCATTCGGGCTGACTGTCGCCAGCGGAGAAATCTTGTTCATATATCGTATTGTTTTTATCCGAAGTACTAAATGCAGTTTTTCCGATTCATTGCATCCAAAACCGCCTTTGCCGCACGGGTATTTATTCCATGGCCTGGCTTGTAGGCTGTAACCTTGGCGGCAAGAAGGCCTCCGCAGAGCCTCAGGTCACCAATCATGTCCATCATCTTGTGCCTTCCGCACTCGTTCGGAAAGCGCAGGGTGAGGTTGTTGAGGTATCCTCCTTCGTTGACAGAAAGTGCAGGAACATTGAACAGGGAAGAGAGCCTCTTGAGCTGGTCTTCGGAAACCGGGTGCTCGACAATCACAATCGCATTGTCGACATCACCGCCCCTCACCAGGTTGTTCTGGAAGAGATATTCGATTTCATGGAAAAAGACGAAGGTCCTGCAAGGTGCGAGTTCTTCGGCATAATCAGTGGACTCATCCCAATGTGCCGTCTGTACTCCGAGAACTTTTGAGCCGAAATCAACGGTTATGTCGAAAGAAGGAGTGTCGGAAGGGGTTATCCTGATCCAGGAACCGGACTTTTCGTCGGAAACCAAGATTTCTTCCGGCAATTCAATATATTCCCTGTCTGACTCCTGTTCCACAAGTCCATCCGCCTTGAAGGCTTCGACATACGCTTTGGCGCTTCCGTCAAGAATCGGGACCTCCACATTGTCAATGTCCACATAGGCGTTGTCAATCCCCATTCCGCAGAAGGCGGACATAAGGTGTTCAATGGTCGAGACGGAAACCTCACCGTTGCTGACAGTGGTACTTCGTGCCGTGGAGGAGACATTGGATGCGAGTGCCTTCACGGTAGCATCACCGCCGAGGTCCACTCTCCTGAAAACAATGCCGGTGCCTGCCGGGGCGGGTTTTATCGTCATGTGTGAATATTTACCGGTATGGAGACCTTTGCCTTCGAAAAGGTACTCGGTAGAAAGAGTCTTCTGTTTGATTGAAGTCATAGCTATTGCTGCCCGCATCATTTTGAATGCAGACCACAAAGATACGTATTAATTTGATTAATAGCAAGTATTAGCTCCTGCCGAATAGTCCCGCCCTACTGTCCCTGCTTCTTGAAGACCGCGTAACTGCGGAGGTAATTCTTTACAGGAATGGCAGGTGAGCCCATTACTACCTGACCTTCTTCCTTGATGCTGCTGATGACACCGGATTGGGCGGCGATAGTGGTGTTGTCAGGAATTGTGATGTGTCCGACGATACCCACCTGTCCGGCGATGATGCAGTTCCTGCCTATTTTGGCAGAGCCTGCGATTCCGGTCATGGCGGCCATCACAGTGTTGTCACCGATAACCACATTGTGGGCAATCTGGCAGAGGTTGTCAATCTTGACACCGTTGCCGATGATGGTGGATTCCATCTCGGACTTGTCGATTGTGGTCCCGGCTCCTATCTCGACATTGTCCCCGATCACCACGTTGCCGATGTGCTCAATCTTTTCCCAGGTCCCGTCAGGAAGCGGAGCATTGCCGAATCCGTCGGAGCCGATGACTGCGTTGGCGTGGATAATGACATTGTTGCCTATGACCATTCCGGGGTAAATCACCACACCCGGGTAGATTATGCAGTGGTCCCCGATGACGGTGTTGTCACCGACATAGACATTCTCATAGATTTTGGTGTAGTCACCGATTCTGGCATGATGGCCGACATACGAGTGGCTCCCAAGATAGACTTTCTTTCCGAATTTGGAGGTAAGGAACCAGGAAGAGCGGAATCCCCTGTGCCTGCGGTCAGTGCGTTTCTGGACAGTCACATATTTGAGAAGATCCGCCAGTGCCTTGTAGGCGTCATCGACCCTGATCATCGTGGACGCTACCGGTTGCTTCGGTTCGAAATCCCTGTTGACAAGAAGGATGCTGGCCTTGCAGGTGTACACATACTGTTCGTACTTCGGATTGGCAAAGAAGCAGAGTTGTCCGGACTTCCCGTGCTCGATCTTCGCGAAAGAAGTTACCTTGGCCTGAGAATCTCCATCCACTGTTCCCTTCAGTATCTGGGCCAATTGTTTTGCAGTAAATTCCATTATTTAAGAGCTGATTGAATGCCTGTCAATGTTTTCAGTGTCCCCGGTCACGGTGAACCGGTCAATTCCGTTTGCAAATATCATACAAAGAAAGCAATAAATTTTCATTTCCGCCAAAGAATGCTTATATTTGCATCGTTGTGAGAGATAGGTGACGGATGCGTCTCCTATCTTTTTTTTAAGAATATTCAAAAATGGACAAAGAAAAGGCGCTTCAGACCATTGCTCCGGTACTCTCGGAATCAGGATGTTTCCTGGTGGAGATGACCATCACAAAGGACAACGACATCACCATCTCCATTGAGAAGGAACATGGCGACGTCGACCTGGAAGACTGCATCAGGGTGAACGATGTGTTTGTCGGAGCCTTCGACAGGGATGTCGAGGACTACTCTCTCACCGTGACCTCCGCCGGACTCGACCAGCCGTTCAAGGTGATGGAGCAGTACATCAAGGCCATCGGCTCGGCTGTGGACGTCAGGTTCAAGGGAGGATTGAAGCTCACCGGAATCCTCACCGCAGCCGACAGCGAAGGAATCACATTAAGATATTCCAGGAAGGAGAAGGCCGAGGGCGCCCGGAAGAAGGTTGCCGTGGAGCACGAGGATGTCTTCCCTTTCGTGGAGACAAACTCCGTGATGCCCCACATCGAATTCAGCAAGTGAACAGCAAATGAACAATAATTGAAACATATATGGAAAAGAAAGAAGAAATAACTCTGATTGATGCCTTCAAGGATTTCAAGGAAGAGAAGAATATCGACAGGCCAGTGATGATGGGTGTCCTCAAGGATGTGTTCCTGACCCAGATTACCAAGTCTTTCGGTTCAGCCGACAATTTCGACGTGATCATCAATGTTGACAAGGGAGACTGCGAGATCTACCAGAACTTTGACATCGTCGAGGAAGTGGAGAATCCCAACACCCAGATCACACTTGACCAGATTTATGCGGAGACCGGTGAGGACGACTACGAAATAGGAGATGTCTACACCAAGAAACTGTCCCTGGCGTCCTTCGGGCGAAGAGGTATCCTCAACATCAGGCAGAACCTCCAGGGAAGGATTATGGACATCGACAAGGCCAACATATTCAAGGCATATTCAGACAAGGTGGGTGAAATCTTTACTGGAGAAATCTACCAGACCTGGTCAAAGGAGGTGATTATCCTCGACGAGGACAGCAACGAACTGCACCTTCCCAAATCCGAGCAGATTCCCGGGGAACGCTTCAAGAAGGGAGAAACCATCCGCGCAATCATCAAGAGCGTGGAGATGAAGAACAACACCACTCCGTACATCACCCTTTCCCGAACCACCAACGAGTTCCTTGAAAAACTGTTCGAGCTCGAAGTCCCTGAAATCTACGACGGGCTTATCACCATCAAGAAGGTCGTACGTGTTCCGGGAGAGCGTGCCAAGGTAGCCGTCGAGTCCTATGACGAGAGAATCGACCCGATCGGAGCCTGCATCGGAGTCAAGGGGTCCCGGATCCTTGGCATCGTCCGCGAACTGCGCAACGAGAACATCGATGTCCTCCAGTGGACCGCCAACACCCAGCTTCTCATCCAGAGGGCCCTCAACCCGGCCAGGGTTTCATCAATTGACCTTGGGACATCCGACACCGACAAGATCAAGGTATTCATGCAGCCTGAAGAAGTCAAGAAGGGTATCGGCCGCGGCGGATGCAACATCAAGCTTGCCGGCATGCTTGTCGGAAGAGAGATTGAGGTCTGGAGGGAACTCCCTGAAAACGAGGGCGCCGAGGAGGAAGATGTACTCCTCAGCGAATTCTCCAACGAGATTGACGAGTGGGTTATCGACCGTCTCGAGTCCATCGGATGTGACACCGCCAAGAGCGTTCTGGCCTTCACTCCGGAGGACATCGCCAAGAGGGCGGATCTCGAGGACGAGACCGTAGCGGAGGTATTCCGCATACTTAAAGCAGAATTCGAAGACTAATAAAACAAAGGGGTTGACATGGCAGAAATCAGACTGAACAAACTTATCAGAAAATACAACATCGGGCTTCAGAACCTTGTGGAGTTTCTCAAGAGCAAGGGAGCCGAAATTGAAGAGAATCCGAATGCCAAGATCGGGGAAGAATACCTCCCGGCCATAGAAAAGCAGTTCGGAAAGGATCTCGAGATGAAGGAAGCTTCCGAAAAGATCGACATAAAGCTCACGGAAATCCTCGAGAAGACCACCCGCAAGCAGAAGGAGGAAGTTGAGGAAGATGAATATGACGACCTTGACAAGGAAACGGTCATCAAGTCATCAATTCTCACCCATATAGCCCAGGAAAAACCTGCCCAGCAAGGCTCCCAGGCCAGGAAGGCCGAAGAGCCGGAAGAGACACGTGCCGAGACGGCCTCCGATTCCGGAGAGCCTGTTGCCAGGATTGTGCCTCAGGAGGAAGCCCCTGCTGAAGAAGTTCCGGACCAGGATGTCCCTGAAAATCCTGAGGATAAAGAATCGGTGAAGATGGAAGAGACGGTGGAACAGGCAGCTCCAACCCCGGCTGCAGTTGAGACCGCTGCTGAAAACGAAGCCGAGACGGAAGAAAGCATCGGGGAGGAAAACGAAGGCGATTCGCTTCCTGAAGAAATAGAGACAACGGCAGACACCATGCCTGAAGCAACTACCGGAACAGAAAAGCCGGAAGAGGCAACCTCCGAAGACGGCAACGGGCTCAGGATACTCGGCAAGATAGACCTATCCCAGTTCGACCGCAAGCACAGCAAGAAGAGGGAGAGAATCTCAAAGAGCAGCCAGAAGGTTGACGTCGCCAAGGAAGGCAGGAATGCAGACAACAGTTCCTCCCGCAAGGACAAACGTGACGGAGGCAAGCCGGGAGCAGGAAAGTCCTCCCAGGAGAGCGGCAAGTCTGGCAAGAAACGCCAGCGCGGTGCCGACAAGTTCAAGCCTGTGATGACCGAAGAAGAGCAGGAGGCGATGAAGAAGGAAATCCAGAAGCAGGTCAAAGAGACCTACGCAAGGATGAACGACAACAAGAAGAGCAACTTCGGAGCCAAATACAGAAAGGAAAGGAGAGAGCTTGCCGCAGCCAAGAGCCAGGAAGAGATTGAGAATATGATGGCGGAGAAACAGGTCCTCAAGGTCACGGAATTCGTGACCGTAAACGACCTCGCCACACTCATGGACAACACTCCTGTCAACGAAGTCATCAAGGCCTGCATGGACCTCGGCCTGATGGTATCAATCAACCAGAGACTCGACGCGGAAGCCCTTGTCCTTGTCGCCGAGCAGTTCGGCTACAAGGTTGAGTTCGTTACCGCAGAACTTACCGAGGAACTCAATTCCCAGGAAGACAGGGAAGAAGATCTCGTTCCACGCCCACCGGTCATCACCGTGATGGGTCATGTTGACCACGGAAAGACTTCCCTCCTGGACTACATCCGCAAATCCAACGTCATCGCCGGCGAGGCCGGAGGTATCACCCAGCACATCGGTGCCTACAATGTCAAACTTCCTGACGGCCGAAGGATTACCTTCCTCGACACCCCGGGCCACGAGGCGTTCACCGCAATGCGTGCCCGCGGTGCCCAGCTCACCGACCTTGCCATCATCATCATCGCTGCCGATGACGCAGTGATGCCGCAGACCGTGGAGGCGATAAACCATGCACAGGCAGCAGGCGTCCCGATGGTATTTGCCATCAACAAGATTGACAAACCGGGAGCGATGCCGGAGAAGATTTACCAGCAGCTTGCCCAGATGAACATTCTCACCGAGGCCTGGGGAGGAAAATACCAGAGCCAGGAGATTTCCGCCAAGAAGGGCATCAATGTGGACAAACTCCTCGACAAGGTACTCCTTGAGACTGACCTTCTCGAGCTCAAGGCCAATCCGGACAAGAACGCCGTCGGCGCAGTAATCGAGTCTTCGCTTGACAAGGGACGCGGCTACCTTGCCACAGTCCTGGTCCAGGAAGGGACCCTCAGGGTCGGGGACATGGTCCTCAGCGGAAGCTACTACGGACGAATCAGGGCAATGTTCAACGAGCGCGGAATGAAGGTCAAGGAGGCAGGCCCTTCCACTCCTGTTTCCATCCTCGGCCTGAACGGAGCTCCGAGCGCCGGAGAGAAGTTCAATGTGATGTCCGATGAAAAAGAGGCAAAGGCAATCGCCAACAAGCGTGAACAGCTGATCAGGATCCAGGGCATCAAGACCCAGAAGCACATGACTCTCGACGAGATAGGGCGCCGTATCGCCATCGGCAACTTCAAGGAACTCAATGTCATTGTCAAGGGTGATGTGGACGGTTCAGTGGAGGCCCTCGCCGATTCCC
>JBJFDD010000204.1:0-6913 GCA_051889815.1 Candidatus Cryptobacteroides sp.
GCAACGGAGACCGAATCAAAGACCGCATCCACTGCCCCCCCTCTTCCTCCGGCCAGGGCCTGGCGCTCCCTGACCGGAATTCCCAGTTTTTCGAATGTTTCCTCGAGTTTCGGGTCTATTTCCTTCGGCTGGCCGGAATCCTTTTTCGGTGCAGCATAGTAGATGATGTCCTGGTAGTCGATGGGCGGGAGTTCCAGATGGCCCCAGTCCGGCTGCTCCATCTTCTCCCAGCGCCGGAAAGCATCCAGCCGGAATTCCAGCAGCCATTGGGGCTCATCCTTCAGGCGGGAGATGGTACGGATGATTTCTTCGTTCAAGCCTTTCGGGATAAACTCCTGATTGACATCAGTCACGAAGCCTTCCTTGTACTCCTGCCGGGTGATGTCCCGGATTATCTTGTCTTCTTCTCTTTGATCCATTTCTTCAGATTCTTTGCAACCTTCCCGATCAGCTGCGCCCTTTGAGGTCGGCCATCACTATCGCCGCCATCGCTTCCACAATGACCGGGGTTCTCAAGGCGAAGCACACGTCGTGACGACCCGGGACATTGAGGGAGACCATCTCTCCAGTCTTGATGTTCAATGTCCTCTGTTCCCTGCAGATGCTTGCTGTCGGCTTGAATGCCACCCTGAACTTTATTTCCGAACCATTGGTGATTCCGCCGTTGATACCGCCTGCACCGTTTTTCATCGTCCGGACCGTCCCGTCTTCGAGGGTCAGGGCATCATTGTGCTCGGAACCCTTCATCCGTGCGGCTGCGAATCCGTCACCGAATTCCACCCCGCGCACTCCCGGAATCGAGAACATCGCATGGGAGAGAAGTGCCTCGGCCGAGTCGAAGAACGGTTCGCCCAGACCGGCTGGAACACCGCTTACAGTGCATTCTACGATGCCTCCGATGGAATCTCCTTCCTTCGAAGTCCTGTCCAGCAGTTCATTCCACTTCTCCCTGTCGCTTTCTCCACCGATTTCGACCAGTTCCGCCCGGAAATCCATCCCGGTCATCTTCTTTGCAATCACTCCCGCAGCCACGACCGGCAAGGTAATCCTTCCCGAGAAGTGTCCGCCGCCCCGCGGATCGTTGAACCCGTTCCATTTCACTCCGGCGACATAGTCCGCATGCCCGGGGCGCGGCACAGCCTTGAGGGCCTCATAGTCCGACGACCTGGTGTTGCCGTTCCTGAATATGATGGCAATCGGGCTGCCTGTTGTGTGCCCATCAAACACTCCGCTGAGAATCTCCGGCTCGTCTGCCTCCACCCTCGGCGTAGTACCCTTGGCTCCGCTCTTCCTGCGGAGTATGTCTGCCATCAAATCTTCTGTGCCCAGGCATATTCCAGCCTTGACACCGTCAACAACGATACCGATCCCGGTTCCGTGGGATTCTCCGAATATGCTGACCCTGAAACTGTTTCCGAAACTGTTCATCTGCGCTGTCTATAGTTTGTCGTCTTTCCGTCTGGCGAGGCCTCCGCTTCGCCGAATCGCAAATATACCAATTTTTCAGCACTCGCGGCTCCTATGCATTAAAATTTACAGAAGTATCGCAGGATGATAAAAGTGTATTATATTTGTAGTCCCGAAACCGCTGTTTTGGAAACAGATATTTCGGAACCGAGTGAAAGTGTATGAGATTTTTTGATAGAACACTTTTGATAACCCTAATTAGCATGAACACCCATCGTTTACTTTCAATTGCCATATCAGCGTTGCTTCTTGTCCCGGCGCTGTCCCTTTTGTGTGGCTGCACCTCCACCCACGAGTACAAGTCAAAGTCGGCGGTCAAGGTTTACAGGGAATATGACTCCATTTATTTGGCCAAAACCGATAAAGAGGAAGAGTTCAGGTTGGTTTTCCGCATGAACAGGGAGTGTTGCCGTCAATACGATTTCTTTGACACCGGTAAAGAGGCCGAGGTGTTCGACAGCCTTTGTGCAGCGCATGGTGATGTCGGCTTCAACCACATTTTTGAAATCAACGATGCAACTCCTGTCCTGCTTGAGGTCGCAGTCACTCCCGACCCTGTTTTCGTCGATGTCGTGACGGAAAAGGATTTTGATGACTCCCACGCGGCAGGAGAATCCCTACGGGACATCGTGTCCTGCCAGTACAAGCCATATTACGAGTATATCCGGAACGACTATACTTGGAGAGGAAAGAAAATAGAAAAGAACTACTATGAGCATGTGTACTATTTTCTCGGCAATGAAACCAAAAGGCTGTCGGGCATGAATGAGGACGACTACAAGTTGTGGCAGGAAGAGATTCCTATGACCTTGATCAAAAAGCCATCCCTGCCCGGTGAATATCCTGTCAAAGTAACACTCCAAACAGAAAAGGGCGATGTGTTTGAGTCTTCCATCACCCTTTCCTTCGATTGATCCTTTACGGAAGAATCAACTGAATATTCACTGTGCCTTATTCGGCAGGCTGCCACTTGCAGCGGACGGGCGAAACGGTTGCGCTGCGCATGGTCTCGAGAACCTTTCCTGTCCCCATTTCTCGAAGAAATCCGGGAATGATTTGGCGACACAATCCCTGTCGTCGATGACCACGGGAGAATCCGCTCCGAGAGAGGCGACCGTAAGGGCCATGGCCATACGGTGGTCGTGCGAAGAGGTATATTCACCGCCCTTGAGGAGCCTGCCGTTGAGGATGCGGCCCTCCAGGGATTCGCCCTCGATGCTCATCACGTCATCCTCCGCCCAGGCCTTCACGCCCATCTTTCCAAGCATGTCCAGAATGGCCTTCCCCCTGTCGCTCTCTTTTCCGGCCAGCCTCTTGAAACCGGCGATAGTGCTCGTCCCCGTGCACCAGGCAGCCAGCACGGCGACGATAGGGAAGAGGTCCGGGCAGTTGTTCAAGTCCGTGTCGAAGGCCTTCAGCGGAGCCCTCTGGACGGTGATGAGCCCCTTGTGGCTCTCCTGGCCATCCTCCCCGGCCTCGTCCTCCAGCTGGGAGATGCTTGCCCCGGCATCCATCAGGATGTCCATTATCGAAATGTCAGCCTGCAGGGAAGCGGTGTCCATCCCGGCGAGGACAGTCTTGCCGAAAAGCGCCCCAGCCACCATGAAGTTGGCTGCGGAACTCCAGTCTCCTTCGATGTCGAAATCCGCAGCTGAATACTTCTGCCCGCCCTTTATCTTGAAGGTGATTCCGGTACAGAGTCCCCAGTCCTGGGTCTCCATGAAATCCTCCCCGCCTTCCATCTCGCTTCCGATCCTGATTCCGAATTTGCGGAGGACATCCATCGTGATGAACATGTATGGGATGCTCTTCGGGTCGTGTACATGGAGTACGGAATCAACAGGCAGCAGCGGCAGCGCCATCAGCAGGCCGGAAATCAGTTGCGAACCTTCCTTGCCGGAAATGTCCGCCTTGCCCGGGAGCAACGGCCCCTGCACGGACAGAGGTACCTTTACCACTCCTGCCTTGGCATCGTCTCCCAGAGGCCTGAGCACGGTGCCGAACTGCGCCATGATGTCAGCGGCGCCCTTCAGCGGCCTGTTCAGCAGGGTACCCCTGCCTTCGATTGTGACAGTACCGTTGGCGATAGCGGCGGCCAGGGGAATCATCAGCCTGGTGAGCAGCCCCGACTCCCCAACGAAAAGGGTGTCTTTTGAATATGACGGGACGCCATCAGCCCCAATTCCTTCGATCAGCACGTCATTGCCATCGACCCTGACCTTCGCCCCGAGATTGCGCGCGACTTCCAGGGCGGCCTCATTGTCTCCGCAAGGAGTATAGCCCCCGAGCCTGGTCCTGCCACCTGCCAGGGCGGCAGCGACAATGGCCCTTTGCGCAAAGCTCTTGGAAGCATTGATCTTCACCTCCTGCCCGCCGCTGAACAGTTTTCTGTCCTTGAATATTCCGGAATACATCTCAGCATAGCTCCATTGTCCCGGTGCCGCAGCTTCTTCTTCGGTGAGAGCCGCATAGGTGAACGGCGACCCGGAAGCAAGGCAGTCAATCCTGCTCTGCCTTCCGGCCTCGCCCATGGCAAAGGCCACGAGCCTGCCCTTGTCATATTCATTGTAAAGGGCCATTAGTCGGCTGACCTCTTCCTGGTCTCTCGCCATGGCTGCGATCTTGACAATTTCCCCGCCGTACTGGCTGCAGCGCTTTGCTACCGCCCTCAGTTCGTCCGCAGAAGGTACGCCCTCAAAGAAATGGCACGACCGGATCATCGTGGTGCCATATTCACTGCAAGCCCTTCTGATTCTCTTCCCGACTTCTTTCGGCGCTTCGATTTCGAGGTCCGCGAAGGCCGCCCCTGCCCTGATGGCCGCAAGGAGCCGTTCTTCGGCCTGCTCCCAGGTGCCGCTGCCATCGCCTGCAACCCTGCAGGTGGCCACGAGCGGGGTGTCGGATGAAGAGAAAAGGGTCTGAATAGCCTCGATGTCCAGCGGGCATCGGTCAAGACGTATTTCAGCCATCCCTATCGTGGGACTGCTGTTCTCGAGGATGTCAAAAATTTCCTCCAGGTTGTGGTGTTGTATGGTGGTGCAGATCATCTGTATTCTGGTTATGTTCAGGCTTCTGCCGGGGTGCAGTTGTCCCCGTCGGCCTCGCGACTGTCGATTTCGAAGTCGAGGCAGGTCCTTGCCGCCGTGTACGGGCGGACCCTGGAATCGGCCACGGCCACGTGAGCCGGATGTTTTGCATAGCCACGAAGTGCCTCCGGACTCTCCAGGGTGCTGTCCAGCATCACATCGGCATTGGAGCTCTCAAGCCGTCCGTCGATGTGTACCTTGATTTCAAGCAGGCCCGGTACCTGTCCTGCAAGCCCTTCAAGTCCTTCCTTGATTCCTTTCTTTATTACAGCCTTCTGTTCCTCACCCAGGTCTTCCCTGAGTTTCCAGAGGATTATGTGCTTTACCATAAACTTGTGATATGTTTGTTGTTGACGTTATCCTGAATATTCCGGCAAATGCCGCTGCATCCCCCAGCCCCGGCTCTTCCCGCCAAGGCATCGGTATTCCAGGGGATCCGCTTACCTTAGCGCTTCGACCACTTCTTCGACCGGAAGTTCGCGGGTGATCACCTGGCCGATCTTTACCGGCAGCACGAAATGGACAATCTGCCCCTCGGCCTTCTTGTCTTTTTTCATTGCTTCGGCGAGGCTTTCGATGCTGTACGGGCAGACAGTCGGCATTCCGCAGGCCAGGAAGTCTGCCTCAAGCCCGCTGGCGAGTCCGCGCTTTGCAACCCCGAGCTCCTCGGCGAGCCTCGCCGCCAGGATCATTCCCATGGACACGGCTGCTCCGTGACCGATTCTTTCCTTCGAGTTCTTCTCGATTGCGTGGGCGAAGGTGTGCCCGAGGTTGAGGAGGCGTCGCTCGCCGTGCTCATCCGGATCCCTGCCTGCAATACCTGCCTTGACCGAAGCAGCTGCAGCGATAAGCTTCTGGAGCTGAGGACCTTGCTTGCGGAGCGCGGCTTGCTTGTCGTCGGATGTGTTGACATATTCAAGAAGGCTTACGGCCTTGTCGTAGCTTTTGCTCGAGTCGTCGATGATGAAGGTCTTCAGCATCTCTGCCGCCCCTGAAGTGATTTGTGAATATGGCAGGGTCTCAAGCACTTCCGGGCAGATGAATGTGCCTTCGCTCTGCCGGATGACGCCGATCATATTCTTGAAGGAATCAAGATTGACGCCGTTTTTTCCGCCGATGGCGGCATCGACCTGGGCCAGCAGGGTGGTCGGAAGAAAGGCGAATCTCACCCCGCGCTTGTAGATTGATGCTGCAAATCCGGTCATGTCGGTCGTGATTCCACCGCCGATGCCGAGCACGAAGGCATTTCTGTCCGCGCCGAGTTCCATCAGCCAGCGGCAGATCAGTACCACGGTATCAAAGGACTTGGCCTCTTCGGTTCCGTCAATGGCAAAGACCCCTTTCGCATCAAGCCCGAGCCTTTCCACGATTCCGCCGACATTCCTGTCATGCACAATGAATATGTTGTCCCGGCAACCGGCCTCCGCGGCCATCGCCCCAATCTTTCCCGCCGCCTGTGCGAGCGGGCACTGTATCACCTTGATTCCTGTCATTTGCATTATCTTCTCCTTGCCCCAATCGTGAGAACTCCGCTCCTTTACTCCCGTCCGTCACTCCGGACTTCTTCCCGGATTTCATTCCGTTCTTCACTCCCGTCTTTTACTCCTGGCCTTTATTCCTGGCCTTTATTCCCGTCCTTCACTCCCGGACCTCATTCCGAACTTAATATCCGTAGTTTTATCATATTCCAATGCAAAGATAATGAAATGTAACTGATACTGAAAGCAGAATCATCTTTCCAGTCCACAGGCCCTGCTATCCTGCCACAGTTGGTGATTCGAATTATTCTCCTTATCTTGTCACCGTTTGAAACATTGAATTAATTGATTCAATGAAAAAGTTACACAATTATTCTCTTTGTGCGAGTCTCCATAACGGAGCCCTTTTCTTGGGCTAGCGGACCTATCGTGGCACCCTTCCCCACAAGTGCCTGCAGCGGGGGGTGAGACTCTAGGTGCGGAGAAAACCGATGGACCTATCGTGGCACCCTGCCCTACAGCTATCTGTAGCGGGGGTCGAGACACTAGGTCCATTTGCCCGACGAGTGACGATTTGGCTCTTTTTGACTGTTTACATTTTGGGCCCTGATTCTCTCTTTTTACGTATATCTCGTGCTTAATCTACACTTATTCAAGAGCCATGAGGTGTTTTGTGTTTAATCCTCTTTTTTCGCTTGTACGGCAGTGTTGAAGAGTTTTCTTATTTCGTGACTATTTAAAACAGAAATTTCTATAAGAAACAGAAATTACTGCATTCGATCTGTTGGAATTGCCATATTGTATGCTTTCCTTTGTGGTGAGCGGAACTGAGGTTATGGAGGACTTTGAAAACTGACGGATCGCGGAATAAGTACAAACTGT
>JBJFDD010000205.1:0-1917 GCA_051889815.1 Candidatus Cryptobacteroides sp.
CAGAGGCCGTGGAAGCGAAGGATTCAGTTCCGGCCATGGGCTTCTGGCCCGACTCCCTCATCTGCGAAGAGACCAGCATCCGCCAGGGCGAAACCTTTTCCGGCCTGATGGTCCGCCTGGGCATGAGTCTATCCGATGTCTATGCCCTTGTTGACAGCCTGGATTCGACTTTCGATGTACGGAAGATGAGGGCGGACAAGGAGATTGCTGCATATTACTCCCCGGACACTCTTTCCGGAGGAGAAACTGTAAAGACCCTCCGCTATGTCGAGTACAGGAAAGACATTGCCTCCAGCGTCATATTCAAGGCTACCCCTCCTGTTGCCGCCTGGGAATATTCCAAACCGGTAGTCAATGAGAGGAAATTCGCCCATGTGGTCATCTCCTCCAGCCTCTGGAACGACATGAAGAAGGCCGGAAGCGATCCCCGGCTCATAGCGACCCTTTCGGACATCTATGCCTGGACAGTTGATTTCTTCGGCCTGCAGGAAGGTGACGAGTTCAAGGTGATGTACCAGCAGAAGGTCTGCGATGGTGCGGTCGTGTCGGTCGATACCGTTTTCTATGCCGAGTTCCACCGGGATGACAAGGTCCTTCCTGCTGTACGCTTCGAGGTACCGGGCTGCGGAAAGTACTGGAAGCCGGACGGAGAGAGCATGAAGGGTGCATTTCTCAAGGCTCCGCTGCAGTTCTCCAGAATCAGTTCCGGTTTCTCCTATCATAGGAAGCATCCGGTAACCGGCAAGGTCAAGCCTCACACTGCTGTCGATTATGCGGCTCCGACGGGGACACCTGTGATGTCCATCGGAGACGGCACAGTCATCAGTGCCGGCTGGTCAGGCGGAGGCGGCAATACTGTCAAGATCCGTCACAATGGAGGCGTCTACATGACAGCCTACCTGCATCTTTCCCGTTTTGCCAAAGGAATCAAGGCCGGGACCAGGGTGAGCCAGGGGCAGGTGATAGGTTATGTCGGAGCCACGGGAGTTGCGACCGGACCGCATCTGGATTTCCGTGTCTGGAAGAACGGGACTCCTGTCAATCCGCTCAAGATAGACAATGTCCCGGATCCTCCGATCCCGGCAGAACTCAAGCCACGGCTGGATTCCGTCTATCGGCAATTCAGCGCAATTATGGATTCCCTTACCGTCATCAACAGAGAACAGCCATGAAAAAGTCAATAGCCTTCGTCCTTGTCTTTGCCGCCGCACTCTTGACGGCAGTGCCTTCCGGAGCAGTCTTCAACGAGAGGGATCTTGCACAGACTCTCAAGGTTCTCCGCTACGAACTCTGCAAAGTGCATTCGGAGATGGAGTCCCACCAGGCTTCCTTTGAAGTCAGGGATGATGTGCAGCACAAGGAACTCGTCCGACTGATACAGGACTGCAACGAACTGTCCCTGATGCTGTATTCCCAGAAGCAGGACTTTACCTTCGACCTCACCTATGCCTTGCAGCAGGTCACCGACCAGTACCATGTCTTCAATGAGAACAGGCTGCCTTATGACAACATCATTGCTTTCTTCGATGTGGAGATCGACAGGTACGCCAAACTTGTCAATGCCCTGAAGGTCCTTCCTCCTGAGATTGAGAATTACCCGGACAGCCTTGGAGGCCATATCCTCGATTCCCTTACCGTCTCGATGGGGAAAGAATTGTCCGAAGCCCCCGGAGAGGGTGGAAGGGGTATTCCTAACCTTCTCGGCCTTCTCGAAAGGCAGGCCAGGGAAACCCACGGGATATTCGTCCTGGACAGCCTTTCCTGCATCGACAGGGACAGTTGCATCTTCTATGCCGAGGGGCTCCTGGGGATGTACACCGACCTGCGTGTCCACATGGTCGAGGACAATGAGTACTATGAGACCACCAACAGGAGGCTGAAGGAGGCCTATGAATATGCCCAGGAAAGGTACCGCCT
>JBJFDD010000206.1:0-1916 GCA_051889815.1 Candidatus Cryptobacteroides sp.
ATGCAGGCGCCTTCACCCGCGTTCCGGTCTTCACCAACTACCACCGCTGGGTGGGATGCCTCAAGGGAGCTGATGGAAGCAAATACGATCCTGACTCCGAGCGCATCCTCCAGAATGCAATCGACAACGGTTTCTCGATGCGCCACGATGCCTTCGGAATGAAGCACTATTACATGGACTGGGAAAGAAATTTCATTTCTGCCCGCAAATACACCGTTCCGGTGCTTGCGGAAGGCGGATGGGTCAAAACCTCCCACGGAGGCTCCATTTCGAGCGACGGCTATGCCGATTATGCGGATGTCCGCAAAGGAGAATATGAAGAAGCTGCGGGTGCTTGTGCAAACATGATGGACCTGCGATACAACAGCAATGTCCAGAGTTCAGAGACCTGGTCATGGTTCAATGAGGGCTTTGACCTCATGCAGAAATTCCTTCGGGAGGGAGTGTACAGGCTCTGGCCTTGCTGCGTAAGCCTTCCTGCGACGGCATCTTCAGGCTCGACGGCAAGCATAAGTGCCCGATGGGAGAATGCTGGAAGGGCCTATTGCCCGACCAACATCAGACAGTGGAAGGGAAGATATGCGATAGCCTATGCCCTTCTTGGAGAGGATTCTTCGGCGGCCTATATCTTCACCGACAAGGATGCAGACATTTCAAAAATAATCCCGCTTGCTCCCCAGACTTTTGAAACAGTCATTGACCTTACGGGAGTCGTTGCAGGAAAATATACCTGGGCTACGGCAATTGTCAATACGGAAAATGGCAACCGCCCCGGAATCGAACTCTCCGTTCCTGATTCAGCCCTCACCTCCGACGGCTGGACAAAACTATGCAGTGTGACAATAAAATAGGAATAATATGAAGAGAATATTACATCTGATCATTTCAATGATATTGGTGACCATGGTCCCGATATCTGTATGTTCATGCACGGAAAAGACACCGGTGGTGGAAAATCCGGACACCCCTGAAGACCCTGAGAACCCGGAAGATCCGGAAAATCCCGAGGATCCGGACACTCCTGAAAATCCCGATGAACCCGAGAACCCGGAAGAACCGGAAAATCCAGACCAGCCGGAAAACCCAGACCAGCCGGATGTTCCTTCAGACGGAATAATCCGCATCCTGGCAATCGGAAACAGCTTCTCCCAGGATGCAGTCGAGCAGTATCTCTATGAACTTTTCGATGCTGCAGGACAGAAAGTCATCATCGGCAACCTCTACATCGGAGGCTGTACCCTCGAAACCCACTACAAGAACATGCAGAGCGGGGAAGGGAAATATGCCTACCGCAAGGTCGTTGACGGCGTCAAGAATGAAACGCCAAATGTAGCCCTTCTCGCCGGACTCCAGGACGAAAAATGGGACTATGTCAGCCTTCAGCAGGCCAGCGGATCATCAGGAAAATATGAGACCTATTCTCCATATCTCCCTCAGCTTCTTGCTTTTGTGAAATCAAATGTGGCAAATCCGGATGTGAAGCTCATGTTCCACCAGACCTGGTCCTATGCACAGAGCTCCAACCATGGCGAGTTCCCGAAATATGACAGCGACCAGATGACCATGTACAAAGCAATTGTCTCGGCATCAAGGCAGGCCCTTCAGGACAACAGCGACATCTCCATCCTCATCCCTTCGGGCACGGCCATCCAGAACGGCAGGACATCATATCTTTCAGATTCGTTCAATCGCGACGGCTACCACCTCGAGACCACTTACGGCCGCTACACGGCAGCCTGCTGCTGGTATGAGTCCATAACCGGAAATCCTGTCACAGACAATCCGTATGCCCCAGCAACCGTCGACAACTCGGCAAAGGCCGTGGCACAGAATGCGGCACATCTTGCAGTGCTCAATCCTTGGGAAGTCACGGACATGGTGGATTTCAAACGCCCGGGAGGCACGTCCGACCAGAT
>JBJFDD010000207.1:0-1909 GCA_051889815.1 Candidatus Cryptobacteroides sp.
GGAGTCCTGTGAGTGATTCCATGTCACCTTGAAGTCCCTCGACTGGAAAAAGTCAGTACTTCCTTTTTCTCCTGTCTGGTTGTTGGTATATGAGAGCGAAAAACCACCGTTGCATTTGTAATTGACCTTGTAACGGGAATTCAGGTTCACTGCCCAGGAACCGAGAGTGTAGATATCTCCGGTCACAGCAATGTCAAAGTATTCACCTATAACGAAATACAGACCAAGATCCCTCATGTAGAAACCTCTGGAAACCTCTTCACCGAAGGTAGGGAAGAGGATACCCGTGGCCCTGTCAGGCTTCTTCGGAATGAATCCGAACGGAAGTCCGATCGGCAGTGGAACATCTCCGATTACAGGATAGGCCGGGCCGAAGACCGTCTTCTGGGATGGCTTCGTAATCACCTTTGCAGCAGTAAGATGAAGATAGTAATGCGGATGTTCGCAGTCGCAGACGGTGTATTTTCCGTTTGTAATGTTTATGGAATGGTCGGGCATCATCTTGATATTCTTTCCATGCAGGATACCGTCCTGTTCCTGAGTAACCATGTTCTTGATTCTGGCCTTCTGAGTGCCGAAATTGTATCTGACCTCCTCCATGGTGTATGATTTTCCTCCCTGTTCCATCACCGGCTGTCCCTTGATGACACCTGTGGTATCCTTGGTTCCGCGGGCGAAAAGTGTCTGTGTCTGAAGGTCATACTCCATGTAATCCGCTGTCAGTTTCATATTTGCATAGGAAACGCTGACATCGCCATAGTAATGAATTACTCTCTTTCCATTGCTGAAATCTTCGATAATCGAGTCTTTCGCCGCAGTGAATGCCGGAGCATCCAGCGAACTCTTGTTCAGAAGGTTGATTGAATCTGCACGGGAAATGGAATCTGCCCGGGACGTGGAATCACGCCTTGCTTTCAGAGAATCAGGGAGTTCCATTTTATCAGGAAGGACAAGTTCCGAAGACTCTCCGCGGCCTTTCAGTCTTCTTGAACGTCTGTCATTCTGGGCAGACATCGAGAAAGAGCAAAGCACAAGGAGCAGCAGAGCCACCATCCCCAGTCTTTCAGCCCGGATTTTCAGATTTCCATTCCTATATATATACATTCGTCGCTTCGATTTGTTAAAAATGCCCCAAGTTGGGAGCCTGCCTGCGTAAATTCGCAAGTTTTTACTATTTTTGCAGCCTGCAAATTTAGAATTATTTTTCAAATATAACAAAACCATGATGCCCGACAAGCTCCATATTGCAACATTTCTAACCATCCTGGCATGTTCAATGAGCATTTTTGCATACGCTGCCCCGCTAAAAGCTGAGGAAGCAGGAAAAATGGGGCTCAAAACCGTGGTAATCGACCCCGGACATGGAGGCAAGGATCCCGGTTCTCCCGGCCAGAGTTCCTCGACAAGCGAGAAGCATCTTGTACTTAGCATAGCGAAACAGTTCGGAAGCATGATCACCAAGGCATATCCTGATGTGAAAGTCGTCTATACCCGCGACAGGGATGTCTTTGTGGAGCTGAATGAGAGGGCTAAGATTGCCAAAGGCAACAAAGCAGACCTTTTCATCTCCATACATTGCAACTCGAACACCTCAAAATCACCATACGGAGCATCAGTCCATATCCTGGGTCCGAAGTCAAGCAATTCAAAGAACAATGGCGACTATTTTGAAAAAAGCATGTCGGTGGCAAGGAGGGAAAATGCCGTCATGATGCTTGAGGACGATTACAAGACGACGTACCAGGGTTTCGATCCTGACTCTCCCGAATCCATCATCAGCCACAGTCTGATGTGGAGTGCAAATTACGAAAACAGTCTTGCACTTGCAGCGGAAATCGACAACGGATTCCATAAATCTCCTTTCCGCGTCAGCAACTACACCGGCATCCACCAGGACGTTTTCTATCTG
>JBJFDD010000208.1:0-1891 GCA_051889815.1 Candidatus Cryptobacteroides sp.
AGCGGGATGATCGGGAGGTTGAACTTCTTCGCGAACGCATAGTCACGGCTGTCGTGGGCAGGAACTGCCATGATTGCACCGGTACCGTAGCCTGCGAGGACATATTCGGAAATCCAGACAGGGACTCTTTCGCCCGTGAGAGGGTTGACTCCGTAGGAACCGCTGAAGACTCCTGTGACGGTCCTCGTCTCTGCGATTCGTTCGCGCTCGGTCTTCTTGCGGACTGCGGCGACATATTCATCGACGGCAGCCTTCTGGTCCGGGGTGGTAAGGAGATCGACCAGGTCACTCTCGGGAGCAAGCACCATGAAGGTCACGCCGAACATGGTGTCCGCGCGGGTTGTGAATATGGTGACGTCGTGGCAGGTGTCCCCGTTCCAGCACTTGAAGACGACCTCGCAGCCGAAGGACCTTCCGATCCAGTTGCGCTGCATCTCCTTGAGGGAATCGGTCCAGTCAATCCTGTCAAGACCCTCAAGAAGCCTTCCGGCATAGGCTGAGACCCTGAGCTGCCACTGTTTCATCTTCTTCTGCTCGACAGGGAAGCCTCCGCGGACGGAAAGTCCGTCCTTCACCTCGTCATTGGCCAGGACGGTACCCAGGCCAGCACACCAGTTGACCGCAGTCTCTCCCTGGTAGGCAATCCTGTAGTTCATCAGGATGTCGGACTTTTTCTTGTCAGGGAAAGACGCCCAATCAGATGCGGAGAACGGCTCATGCTCCGTGCAGGCGGCATTGACGGCGGAACTTCCGCCCTTTTCGAAGGCTGCAACCAGATCCTCTATCGGGCGGGCCTTGTCGGCATCGTTGTCGTACCAGGAGCCGAACATCTTGAGGAAGGCCCACTGGGTCCATTTGTAGTAGTCAGGATCACAGGTACGGATCTCCCTGCTCCAGTCATAGGAAAAACCTATCCTGTCCATCTGCTGACGGTAGCGGTTGATGTTGTTCACCGTGGTCACCTCCGGGTGCTGGCCGGTCTGGATGGCATACTGCTCGGCCGGGAGCCCGAATGCGTCATAGCCCATAGGGTGAAGCACATTGAAGCCCTTCAGTCTCTTATAGCGGGAATAGATGTCGCTGGCAATGTAGCCCAGGGGATGGCCGACATGAAGTCCGGCTCCCGAAGGATAAGGGAACATGTCGAGCACATAGTACTTTGGCTTGTCCGGATCCTCATTAGACCTGAAAGTGCCATTCTCTGCCCAATAGGCCTGCCACTTGCTCTCAATTTTTCTGAAATCGTAGTCCATTTTATCTTTTGTGTTATCTATTTTTTTTCTTCCTTGTGTTCTTTTCAAGACGGAAGTCAACATAGAGTGACATCTCCGACTTGACCTTCCTGCCGTCAACTTTGCCCGGTTTCCAGTCAGGCGAGCCGCTGATTATCCTGATGGCTTCCTCCTCAAGCAGGGGATGGGAGGACTTGAGGGATGTCACCTCGGTGACCTTTCCGTTCTCGTCGATTACGAAGTTGACCAGAACCCTTCCCTGGATTCCCTTCTCGACAGCCTCCTTCGGATATTTCATGTAGGTATAGACCCACTTCTCGAGAAAATACTTCGGGTCCGTACTACCGTAGAAGGAAGGTCTGACGTCGCAGTCATAGAACGGGATAGCACCTTTGGACGAAGACAGCGAACGGGCATGTCCGGAAGGGTTGAAGATAGGCTTAGGACCATTGGCCAGTGCCACTGAAAAGGAATAGATGTATTCCAGTTTCCTTTCCATCGACGCGTAGTCGATGATGGAAGGGGTATCCCGTTCAGTGTCATGCTCCGGATAATCCCCGGAAGTGAAGAAGACCGATGGAATCTCCTTGTCATAGAATGCCCTGTGGTCCGAAGGGTAAGGCTCGGATGAAGTCAACTTCGGAAGGATTGGATGCAAC
>JBJFDD010000209.1:0-1891 GCA_051889815.1 Candidatus Cryptobacteroides sp.
ACGTCGGAAGGCTGGTTGCCGCCAAGGCCATGGCCCTGGGCATGAAGGTGATGGCTTTCGATCCTTTCGTTCCGGCAGAGAAGATGCAGGAGGAAGGCGTGACTCCGTCCCAGTCGCTTGAGCAGATGTATGAGAGCTGCGATTTCATCTCTCTGCATATCCCGGCAACGCCTCAGACAGTGGGCTCGATCGGGTACGACCTCGTTTCAAGAATGCCAAAGGGAGGATGCCTCGTGAACACCGCCCGCAAGGAGGTAATCAACGAGCCTGAGCTCGCAAAGGTGCTTGAAGAGAGGCAGGACCTCAAGTATGTCACGGATGTGGCTGCCGCAACCCAGGCTGAGCTTGATGAGAAGTTCGGCAAGAGGGTATTCGCAACTCCTAAGAAGATGGGAGCCGAGACTGCCGAAGCCAACGTGAACGCAGGTCTTGCTGCCGCCCGCCAGATTGTCGCCTACTTCGCAGACGGCTGCACCCGCTTCCAGCTCAATAAATAACCCCAATCTGTCATTTCGAACGAACCTGATTTGTCATTTCGAACGAACCTAATCTGTCATTTCAAGCGAACCTAATTTGTCATTTCGAACGAACCTAATCTGTCATTTCGAGCGGAGGCACGAAGTGCCGAAGTCGAGAAATCTATAATCCAATGGTAAGAATAAAACCCTTCGCGGCGGTCCGCCCGCCGAAACAATACGTAGAAGAAGTCGCAGCACGCCCATACGATGTCCTGAATTCAGCAGAGGCCCAGAAAGAAGCAGGTGAGAAATCCCTGCTCCATATCACCAAACCTGAGATCGACTTCTCCCCCATCATCGACGAGCACAGCCAGCAGGCTTATGACAAGGCCGTAGAGAACTTCAAGGCATGGCAGAGCCGCGGATGGCTGGTGCAGGATGACAAGCCATACTATTACATATATGCCCAGACAATGGAGGGCCGCACACAGTACGGGCTTGTAGTCTGCGCCCATACCGACGACTATGCCGAAGGCAAAATCAAGAAGCATGAACTCACGCGCAAGGACAAGGAGGACGACAGGATGATTCATGTCCGTATTCAGGACGCCAACATCGAGCCTGTTTTCTTCGCATATCCGGACAATGAAGAGGTCAATGCAATCGTCGCACGATACATTGCAGGAACTCCGGAATATGACTTCGTGGCAGAAGACGGATTCGGACACACTTTCTGGGTTATCGACAAACAGGAAGACATCGACCGTCTGACAGCAATTTTCGCAGGCATCCCTGCATTCTACGTTGCTGACGGTCACCATCGTACAGCCGCAGCGGCAAGAGTCGGAGCGGAGAAGAAAGCCAACAATCCGGCCCATACCGGAGAAGAGGAATACAACTGGTTCATGACGGTGGCATTCCCTGACAGCCAGCTCAAGATCATAGACTACAACCGCGTTGTCAAAGACCTGAACGGGCTCACTCCGGAGCAGCTGCTGAAGGCCCTGGAGGAGGATTTTGAGGTCTGCGAAAAGGGTTCTGAAATCTACAAGCCGGGAAGGCTTCACGAGTTCTCGATGTACCTCGCAGGCAAATGGTATTCACTCGCAGCGAAGGACGGCAGGTACGATGACAATGACCCTATCGGAGTCCTCGACGTCACCATCCTCTCCAACCTTGTTCTTGACAAGATTCTGGGTATCAAGGACCTCCGCACAGACAAGCGAATCGATTTCGTCGGCGGAATCAGAGGCCTCGGCGAACTCAGCCGCAGGGTTGACAGCGGCGAGATGGCCGTTGCCTTCGCCCTCTACCCCGTTTCAATGAAACAACTGGTGGACATTGCCGACTCCGGCAACATCATGCCACCGAAAACAACATGGTTCGAGCCAAAGCTCCGCAGCGGCCTCGCAATCCACAAGCTATCGTAAATA
>JBJFDD010000210.1:0-1889 GCA_051889815.1 Candidatus Cryptobacteroides sp.
GGATGGCCTCCTGGTAGCCCGGTATCTGGACTTTTTCGTAGAGGTTGACCTTCTGGGTGGTCTTCTTCCTCTGGAAGTCCAGGATCCTGCGCTTCTCCAGATAGACTTCTGATTCGATGCCCAGTCTGGAGATATCCTTCAGGATAGCCACACCGTCGATGTACCATGCAGGTTTTACAAAGGCGTTGAACGGATGGATCTCGTAGCTGATGTTCTTGAGCTCAGGGCATTTCACGCCGGCCACCTTGACGGTCACCAGTTCGATGTCCTTGATTGAGACGAGCCCCGGTTCGAACTCGTTCCAGAGCGGGGCGAGGTAGTCGTACTTGACCATCGCCTCTTCAAGCTCAGCCAGAAGACTCTCGCTCTTGTCCTTCGCCTTGCGCACCTCTAGCCTCAGGGCACTCTCCTTGTTCTGCAACGTAGGGAGCGCCTTGACACGCATCTTGAGCTGCTTCTGCAGGTTGTTCAGCGATGTCTTGTTGTATTGAAACTTGATGGCCATCTGATATTATTTGCCTTTCCAGTACTTGTCGATGAGTGATTGCTTGATACCGGTCTCGGCCTTTGTGAAATACTTTCCGAAGAGCTCCCATGCGGTGTCGAGCATCTCGTCGATGCTGATGTTGACATCGATTGACAGGAGCCTGGTGGCATATTCCTTGGCATAGTCAAGACAGCGGTGGTCGTAGTCCGACAGGTCGAAACCGTTCTCGAGCTTGGTCTTTGCGTTCTGTGCATCAGCGTACAGACGCACACCTGCATTCATGACCTGGCTGTGGTCTTCCCTGGTCTTGATGTTCTGGACCCTCTGCTTGAGTCGTGACAGGGAACGGAACGGGTCGATGATGACCTTTCCGGAATCTGAATCCGCACGCAGGAAAAGCTGGCCTTCGGTAATGTAACCGGTGTTGTCAGGAATGGCATGTGTGATGTCTCCGTCGTTGAGGGTCGTGACCGCGATGATGGTGATGGAACCGTCGGTAGGGAGTTGCACTGCCTTCTCGTAGATCTTTGCGAGGTCCGAATAGAGGGAGCCCGGCATGGAGTCCTTGGAAGGAATCTGGTCCATACGGTTGGAAACGATTGACAGCGCGTCGGCGTAGAGTGTCATGTCGGTCAGCAGTACGAGCACCTTCTCGTTCTTCTCGACAGCGAAGTACTCGGCGGCTGTCAGGGCCATGTCAGGCACGAGAAGACGCTCCACTGGAGGGTTCTCGGTAGTGTTGACGAAGCAGATGATCTTGTCGAGAGCCCCGGCGCTTTCGAATGCGTTGCGGAAGAAAAGATAGTCGTCATTTGAAAGGCCCATTCCTCCGAGGATGATCTTGTCCACATCCGCCCTCAGGGCGACATCTGCCATTACCTGGTTGTACGGCTGGTCAGGATCGGCGAAGAAAGGAATCTTCTGTCCGGACACGATGGTGTTGTTGAGGTCGATGCCGGCGATTCCGGTAGGGATGAGCTCCGAAGGCTGGCGCCTCTTGTACGGATTCACCGAAGGACCGCCGATCTGAACCTCCTTGCCTTCGATCTCAGGGCCGCCGTCAATCGGCTTTCCATAGGCATCGAAGAAACGTCCGGACAGCTGGTCGGACACTTTGAGGGTCGGAGGGACTCCCAGGAACACAACCTCGGAATCAGTAGGAATGCCCTCGGTTCCCGAGAACACCTGAAGGGTCACGAGGTCTCCCTTCGTCTTTACGACCTGGGCAAGTTTGCCGCCTACGACGGCAAGCTCGTCATTTGAAACGCCTGTAGCCTTGAGCGACACTGTCGCTTTGGTGATGGCTTCGAGGCGGGTGTATATTCTTTGATATGCTTTAGCTGCCATATTCTTCTGTCATTTTTGCAATCTTCTGTGAATATGCCTCAAACTCCTTGCTGTG
>JBJFDD010000211.1:0-1886 GCA_051889815.1 Candidatus Cryptobacteroides sp.
CGTAGGTGGCCATGGTATCTGCCTCCGCTGTGTGGGCGTTCTCCAGGTCGCAGCCTCCGCAGTAGAAACGGTAGGCTGCCTTGAGGTTTCTCGGCTCGAGATAGTGGTAGATTGTCTGGACGTCGACCATCAGCTTTGAATGAAGGTCAATCTCGATCCTCTCCAGCATCGCCGAAGCCTTTTCCTTGTTCTCACGAGGGACTTTCGGGTCTGCTATCCTGCTTTTGCAGTAGGCTCTGACCCTTTCGATTTCCTCGGCAAGCATCGGGAGGTCGAACTTTGCCGAGTTGAATCCGGCAAGGTCGCTGTCCTTCAGCCAGGCGATGACTTCATCGACAATCTGGATGAATTTCTTCTCTGATGCGACGTCTTCGTCCTTGATTCCGTTGACTGCCGATGCTCCGGGATCCATCGGTCTCTGACGTCCGGCAACGTAGTCCCAAGGGCAGACCCTCCAGGTCTTGACCTCGTGGTGTCTGTCCGGAAAAACCTTGACGAAACTGAGTTCGACGATTCCGTCGGCGACGATATTCAGGCCTGTACTTTCGATGTCGAAGAACAAAAGAGGCCTCTTCAGTTCCAGATCCATTTCGTGCAGGCTTTTTCTACTGAACCAGAATAGGCATCAGGATGCCGCAGACATTGTCGGTTTGGGCTTCTTCCTCGGAAGGAACGATGAGAGCGGCCCTACGGGGATCGGCAAACTTCATCACTACGGTTTCGCAGCTCATGTTTGCGAGTATTTCAGTGAGGAAATTGGATTTGAATCCGATTGCCATCTCTTCTCCGTTGTATTCGCAATCAATCTTCTCGTAGGCTGCAATTGAAAAGCCGAGATCCTGTGCGGTAATCTCGATCTGTCCCGGCTTCAGGCTGAGCTTGATGTGGTTGGTGCCCTTGTTGCAGCACACGGACACACGCCTGACTGTGTTCAGGAGAAGAATCCTGTCAATCTTGAGAATGCTGGAATTGTTCTGCGGGATGACATCGCGGTATTTCGGGTATTTGCCTACAATCAGCCTGCAGACCATTGTGGTACTGCCGATGGTGAAGACCACTGTGCTTGAGTCGAAAGCGATCTGGACATCATCTATGTCCTTGGAAATCACAGACTTCAAAACGGAAGCCGGCTTCTTGTGCAGGATGAAGGAGCATTTCTCCGGAGCCATGACGTCCTGGGTCGTGTAGCAGATAAGCTTGTGGGAGTCGGAAGCTACAAGGGTGGTGCTGTCCTTGTCGAAATCGAAGAATATTCCGTTCATGAAAGGCCTGATCTGGTCATCAGCTGCGGCGTAGATTGTCTTACCAATTCCTTCTGCAAGCTTTTCGGCCTTGAATGTCAGTTTCTCGGCATCCTCACTGGCCCCCTTGATTTCGGGATAGTCCTCGGCAGGGAAGAAAGGAAGGATGGAATTGCCGCTTGACCAGCAGCATTCGATTGAACTGTCGCTTGTCACGGCGATGCTCACCGGCTGGTCCGGCAGTTCCTTAAGGAGCTCGATTATGTGCCTTGCAGGAACTGCAATCCTGCCTTCGGCTTCGGTCGAATCGACTTCTATTTCGGTCCGGAGTGTGATTTCGGAATCGGAAGCCGTTACGGCGAGGATATTGCCGGTAAGTTCGAACAGGAAGTTCTCGAGAATCGGGAGTGCCGACTTGGCTGGAATTGCTTTGGAAATCTCCATCAAACCTTTCAGGAGTTCAGTGCTTGAAACGATGAATTTCATATTATGTGTCAGTCTTTTATTGTCAAAATGGCGTATTTGTCATCCTGGACATGACAAGTGCAATTACAAATATAATAAAAAAACGTCTAAACAATATGGCATCACTTTTGTTTTTTGTGTTTCCGGCCGGAAAGTAACCGGTTCAGTTCACTGACAAAC
>JBJFDD010000212.1:0-1884 GCA_051889815.1 Candidatus Cryptobacteroides sp.
AACTGTCTTATAGCAATGAAAAGGAATATATTCGCAATCGCTGCTGCAGCAGCACTTCTCTTGTGCTCCTGCTCGTCGGAGCCTCAGGATGTATCCAAGAAGATCTCCGACAATGTGCTCCGCACATTCTGCCTGGTACGCTACGACCTCAATCAGGACAAGATGATTTCAACCGAGGAAGCCGCCAAGGTCGAAACCATGGACATTTCCGACCTCAATGTCAAGTCTCTCAAGGGCCTGGAGTACTTCCAGAACCTGAAGAACCTCAATTGTGCCCGTACCGGAATCAAGTCTTTCGACTCCGCTATCCCTTCCCTTGAAGTCCTGAAATGCTCTCACAACGAAGGGCTGACTTCAATTGACCTGAAGGGATGTCCTTCGCTGCAGTTCCTGTATGCATCCCATACGGGACTGAAGTCGCTCAATCTTGGCGCCTCCAAGAGCCTTTACAGGTTCTGGATTGACAGTTCTCCGATTTCAAGGCTCGACATGACTGCCTGTCCTCAGGTCAACAACATCAATGTCACGAATTGTCCTGCACTCAAGGAACTGGCTTTGTCACCAGAGGAAAACAGGAACACCCTTTATCTGGCAAAAGATGATGCTCTCGTGGTGAAATGAGGCATTGGAAGCCCTAATTGACTATTAAAGAGCAAATTCTTTTTGTCATATCAAATTATTGTAGGATTTTTACGTTTGTTTCGAAGAATAGGTTTTAATTTTATCTTTTTATACTATGAAACGTATTTTTTCAGTAATTGCAAGCCTCGTTCTCGTTGCTTCAATGGCAAGCGCACAGAACGATGACTTCAAGGGTTATTGGTTCCTTCAGCTCCAGGGTGGCGCTGCGCACACTGTCGGTGAGACTGACTTCTCTAAACTCATCTCTCCTTCAGCTGCTCTTTCTGTAGGTTACCAGTTCACTCCTGTCATCGGTACCAGACTCAATGTCAACGGCTGGCAGGGCAAGGGCGCTATCGCCAACGGCCGTGGTGCTGCAGAGCTCTACAAGTACAACTATGTCGAAGGCGGTCTCGATGTGATGGCTGACCTCGCAGCTCTCTTCGCAGGTTACAAGTACGACCGTACCCTCAATCCGTACATCTTCGGAGGTATCGGCGCAAACTACGCATTCAACAATGATGAGGCGAATGCCGTCAAGGATCTCTTCCCTTCAAAGGCAAGTGAAAACTACCTCTGGGACGGTGGCAAGCTTCTCGGCGCACTCAGGGCCGGTATCGGTCTCAACATCCGCCTTTCTGACTGCATCGCCCTTAACCTCGAAGGCAATACAAGTTTCTTAGGTGACCACTTCAACTCAAAGAAGGGCTCTGCAGCCGACTTCCAGATCAAGGCTCTCGCAGGTCTCACCTTCAGCTTCGGCAAGGCAAAGCCTGCTCCTGCACCAGTCATCATCCCTCCGGCACCGGCACCTCAGCCAGAACCGGAACCAGTCGTAGAGGAGCCTGTAGTAGTTGAGCCTGCATTCGAGTCCCTCACCCGCAACGTCCTCTTCATCATCGACAAGTGGGACATCCGCGAGTGCGAGCAGTACAAGATCGACGAGGTTGTCGAGGCCCTCAAAGCCCATCCTGACACAAAGGTCCGCGTTTCAGGTTATGCTGACAAGGAGACCGGTACCGCCAAGAGGAACCTCTTCCTCTCCCAGAAGAGATCAGAGGTTGTCGCAGCCGCTATCGTTGCTGCAGGCATCGATGAGGACAGGATCATCACCGAGTACTTCGGCGACACTGTCAATCCATTCGACACACCTGAGGAGAACCGTGTTGCTGTCTGCCTCGTAAAATAATCTGACAGAAGCATTCCAAGATAAAGGCTGACCGTGCGGTCAGCCTTTTTTTGTCTTCGTTTCCGGGGAAAAGT
>JBJFDD010000213.1:0-6786 GCA_051889815.1 Candidatus Cryptobacteroides sp.
GAGTGGGTTTTTTCATACATTGCTGGTGCAAATCTAATGATATATGAAAACCGTTTCCTTTACCATTGCAATAGTGTATTTCTTCTCATTGTCGTTGTTCGACTTGATTTCCTCAAATGACAGGAGAAGTCCGTCTTTCATTGCAAGGCTTATGGCCTGTTCAGGCGGAGTGCTGCTTTCCTTGTTTTTTCTCCTGTCCGCTCATGTGGGCACTGAAGGCCTGTTGCCTGTCCTTGCAGTTTCCGAAGCCCTTATCCTGGGCGTTCCCTGCTCGTATGGCAGTGCAAAGAGTACCCTTGGATATTCATCAGCCTTTCTCGGGTGCTGCCTTGTGCTGGCTGCCTTTGATTTCCTGCCGGGGTGGATGGCGATGCGCCCGATAAGGTTCGCCGGCTCCATGCTTGTAATTTCTGCAGTCCTTTTCTCTGTGGGGATTCTTATCCATTTTGCCCTCGGACGTTTCGGAAACCCGGCTCTTCTGATGGATGAGGATGCCTTGTGGCATGGGCTTGAACTATGCTCAAGACTGGTCCACGGACTGATATTCCTCTCTCTGCTTTCCTTCGGGTGTGCCTGTTCCGCACATTCTTCCGAGTCTTTGGCCTCGCTGTTGTTTCCGCTTTTTCTCTCTGTCCATTTCCTTCTGCTGTTTCTCGCTTCGAAGTCCGCTCATTCATGCCTTGTCCCGATCCGGCTCGAGGAGGAAATCCGTCTTTTGCGCCGCGAATCCGGATGCGGCAATTCTGCCGACCCTGCCGGGGATTCGCGGCTGAAGGTGCTGTATTCAAGAATTGTCGCCTACATGGAGAAAGAGCAACCATTCCTTGACCCTGAATTCAGCATGCAGCAGATGGCAAGGGACTTGTACTCGAACAAACTCTACCTTTCCAAGGCCATAAATACCAACTCGGGAAAGAACTTCCGCCAGTTCGTCAATTACTACAGGATTGAATATGCCAAGACTCTCTTCAGGAAAGATCCCCGGTTGAGAATCAATGAGGCTTCAGACATGTCAGGTTTCCACTCCGTTGTCTCCTTCAACATGGCTTTCAAGCTCAATACCGGGCTGACTCCGTCCGAGTGGCTGCATATCAATCTATTTTCATGAAACTGACATCCCGGTCAGTCTTGTCTGACTGGATATGATTGGGACTGAATAATCAACACATAAAGAATAATCCATCAGCAATATTGAGCCGAGGATGGCTACAAAGGCTGACCGGACAGTCAAACCGACCCGATGGCCAGCCCTTTCCATGATTCCGGCGGTGGTGCGATGATGTCCATCTCTTCCTTGCGGACAGGGTGGATGAACCTGATTTCGTGGGAGTGCAGGCAGATGCCCCCGTCAGGGTTCGACCTCGGAGCGCCGTATTTGAGGTCGCCCTTGATGACGCAGCCCATTCCGGCAAGCTGGCAGCGTATCTGGTGATGGCGCCCAGTCAGGAGGTTCACTTCGAGCAATGAATATCTTTCCGTGTCTCCCAGGTGCCTGAAGGTCAGCCTGGCAATTCTGGCATCCTTTGTCCCTTCCTTTGCGATGTAACTCTTGTTCTGCTTCTCGTTCCTTACAAGCCAGTCGGTGAGTTCGCCGCTTTCCTCCTTCGGCCTCCTGCAGCACAGCGCCCAATAGGTTTTGTGGATGTCGCCAGTACGGAACATCCCTGAGAGCCTTGAAAGCGCCTTCGAGGTCTTGGCAAAGACCACTATCCCGCTGACCGGCCGGTCAAGGCGGTGAGGGACTCCGAGGAAGACTTTACCCGGTTTGGAGTCACGTTGGGCGATGAGCGCCTTGAGTGTGTCGGCCAGACATTCGTCTCCGGTCTTGTCCCCCTGGACTATTTCGCCGGGGCGTTTATTGAAAACAAGGACATGGTTGTCCTCGTAAAGGATTCTTGATGAGAGATCCCCGAATTCACCATGTCCCAGTTTCCGGTATTCCATTATCCGAGATGTATGATTGTCTATTGTCCTTCTGCTGGGATGGGAACCAGGGCGAAACTGAGTTCTCCCTTGCAGCAGAGTTTCCCGTTGACTTCAAGTTTGGCGTTGAAGAAGAATAGCGGACCGCGTCTTGTCACGAACTTGGTATGGACCTCGCAAAGGTCTCCCGGCTTCACCGAGTTCTTGAATCTTACCTTGTCGATTCCTGCGTACAGGGTCATGTGCCCCGGAATGTTGTCTTTTACTGATATTGCGCAACTCTGGGCCATGATTTCGCAGAGAATGACACCCGGGACGATGGGGTTGCCCGGAAAGTGACCCCTGGTGAAGAATTCGTCTTCCTTGATGCGGTATGTAGCGTATGTTTCACCCTCAGCGATGATTTCGGCATGCTCTATCAAAAGCATGGGTTCCCTGTGGGGCATGAATGTTTTTATTTCTTCTAAGTCCATTTTATTATTTGTTTATGTACGGTAAGGTATGGTAGTGCTTACGGCCGGCTTCCGTTCCAGGCCGTGCAGGTCAACCCTCATACTTCCTGAAAGCGATGCAGGCATCGTGACCTCCGAATCCCAATGAATCGGAGATGCCGATTGTGATGCCGGCTTCTACAGGAGTGTTCGGAGTGTAGTCAAGGTCGAGCTCCGGATCCGGTGTGTCGAGGTTGATGGTAGGAGGGCATATTCCGTTCTTTACTGCAAGAATGGTGGCGATAGCCTCTGCCGCACCTGCTGCTCCGAGAAGGTGCCCGGTCATTGATTTCGTTGAGCTGATGTGGGCCTTGTAGGCGAAGTCACCGAGCGCAAGCTTGTAGGCCAGGGTTTCTGCTGCATCGTTGAGGTGTGTTCCGGTTCCGTGGGCATTGATGTAGAGGCAGTCCCTGGACTGGTCGAATCCGCCTTCGGCAAGAGCCAGCTCGATGCACTTTGCCTGGGTGGTGCCGTCCGGCCTCGGTGCGGTGGAATGGTAGGCATCGCAGGTGTTTCCGTAGCCGACCATTTCGGCGATGATACTGGCTCCGCGGGCCTTTGCGTGCTCATATTCCTCAAGAACTAGGATTCCTGCCCCGTCACCCATGACGAAGCCGCCCCTGTTGGCATTGAACGGGAGGGATGCATATTTCGGATCTTCCGCCCTGGACAGGGCCTTGGCATTGGCGAAACCGGATATTCCCAGAGGAATGGTTGCATGTTCGCATCCGCCTGTGATAATTGCGTCAGCATAGCCGTGCCTGATAGCCCTGAAGGCTTCTCCGATGGCATTGGTGGAGGTCGCACAGGCGGTCACTACGTCGATGGTGGGACCCTGGGCGTGGTGCTTGATTGCAATGTGTCCGGCTGCGATGTTTGAAATCATGGTAGGGATGAACAATGGCGACACCCACTGGCCTGAAGGATCCTCGAGAATTTTCTGTGTCTCCCTGACCTGGGTGGCGAATCCTCCGATTCCGGATCCTACATAGACTCCCAAGCGGAAAGGATCGATGTTCTGGTTCTCCCCCTCGGAGTGGAGGCCGGCCTGCTGCATTGCCTGATAGGCTGCGGCAACACCGTACAGGGTGAAGAGGTCCTGCTTTCTGGCGAATGGTTTGTCGATTCCGTATTCCTCAGGACGGAAATCCTTTATGGTGCCGGCAATCTTGACCGGAAGCGGGGTCGTGTCGAAATCGGTGATGAACTCGATGCCGCAGACTCCTGCGAGAAGGTTCTTCCAGTATGTCTCAATGTTGTTGCCGACAGGGGAAATGATTCCCATTCCTGTCACTACTACTCTTTTGTTCATTATTGTCCTTTATTTTGATTTGTTGTCCAAAGTTCCGCAAAACAAAGCGGATTCTTGGAGCTCCGGGCACTCCCCGGTTCCGGTGCAAAGATATTCACATCCGTCAACCGCTCAAAAGAAATGTGGCGGATGTTACAATCCGTTGGTGAAAGGGACTAACGTGTCAGTCTCTCAAGGGCGAGTTCCACGAGGGCCCTGACCTGAGGCTTGTAGTCCGGATTGCTGCTCTTGAGATGCCTGTTGGCAATTGCACAGCAGACGGTGCCGGCATTGTGGCCCAGCTGTCTGGCGAGCCCGGCTACTGCGGAGCCTTCCATTTCGAAGTTGGTGATCCTGTAGCCTCCGAAGGAGAAGGATTCGAATGTTTCGAGCATGTCCGGCATCGCAAGCCCGAGACGGACAACCCTGCCCTGCGGACCGTAGAAGCCCGGAGCGGAGATTGTGACACCTTTGACGGTGCAGTCCTCGAACCGGCTAATCAGTTCGTCGCTGGCCTTCACGAAATACGGCGATGGCAGGTTGCTGTTCCATCCTGTGTGCTTCATGAAGGCTTCTTCCATCGCTGCGTCGGTGATTGAGTCCCTGCCTGCGTACCAGTTGAGAAGACCGTCGCAACCGACTGAGTAATGTGAGAATATCGGGCTTCCGAGAGGGATGTCCGGCTGGATGGCACCGGTTGTGCCGATTCTCAGGATTGTGAGCTGCCTGTGCTCCTTCTTCGGTTCACGTGTGTTGAAATCCACATTGGCAAGTGCGTCCAGTTCCGTCATCACGATGTCTATGTTGTCGGTGCCGATTCCGGTCGACAGGACAGTGATTCTCTTTCCGTTGTACTTTCCGGTCGTTGAAACGAATTCCCTGGACTGCCTTGTGAATTCAATGTCGGTGAGGTATCCGGCGACCATGGCAACCCTGCCCGGATCGCCCACGAGGATGACGATGTCCGCGAGTTCCTCCGGTTTCAGATGGATGTGGAATGCAGAGCCGTCACCGTTGATTATCAATTCAGATTCAGGTATTTTCATATTTGATGTCTTTATATGCAGTTTCCAAATATAATAAAAGTCGGATTATCTTCAATGATATTTCTCCAGGGAATTGCTATCTTTGTCCCATGTGGCAAAGATTACAGACATTATTTCTCGCAATTGCAACCGGCCTGGTGGTGGCGCTTTTCTTCTGCGTCAAGGCCTATGAGCCGGGACCTGAAGGAACCCGGCTCGCTGAATATTCCTATGTCCGGAATTTCCCGTACCTCGTCCTGCTGGCAGTAACAGCCTTTCTACAGGTTCTGGCTCTGTTTACCTACAACAGGAGGGTCTTCCAGCTCAGGACTGCATGTCTTTCGGCAATTGTCCTCATCGCGTTCCAGATCTGGCTTGCCGTCGATTTCTTCGCCCTCTCGGGTGGCCTGGTCTACAGCGTGTCGGCAGTGTTCCCGCTCTGTGCGGCTATCCTGGATTTCATAGCCGTTCGTTACATTGTCCGGGACCAGCTCCTTGTCGAGAGCATAACGCATCTGCGCTCGAGGAAGAAGAATGCTTCGTCGAAGAAGAAATTGAAGTAGGATTGCTTATGGTACCGGATCGTAGCCGCTGCCGCCCCACGGGTTGCAGCGTAGGATTCTCCACACCGTCAGGTACAACCCTTTGAAGGGGCCCCATTTGCGGAAGGCTTCCAGGGCGTAAGTCGAGCACGATGGCTCGAACCTGCATGTTTTGGGAATATACGGCCCGATGCACGTGCGGTAGAACCATATCAAGGCCAGGAAAGGGGCTATGGCCACCTTCCTCAATACCTGTCTCCACTTTGGTATGCTGCTGCTATCCTTCATCGGCTATCCTGGTCAGAATCGTGCGCACCTGTTCCCTGATAGAATCACTTTCCAGAATCTCTCCGGTGTTGTACAGGAACATTATCGAGAAACCTTTATTTGGCAGCAGGTGCTTCTGGGTCCGGTATGATTCCCGCAGCCTTCTCTTCAGGAGATTCCTTTTCACGGCCCTCTTGAAGAACTTTTTCGGAACGGAAACCATAATCCGGTTCTCTTCCTGTCCTTCTTTCAGCGGATCTTCCAGGAAACAGTACTTCAGTGACGCGGTTCTCCCCCATCGCCCACCGGACATCAGGGCGGATATCCTTGTCTTGCCGCAGAGGCGTTCGCTCTTGGGGAGAGTGTTCATGGCAGGTACTACTGCTGCTGGTTCTGCTCGAGGTAGATTTCGATAGCCTTGGCGACTGAAGGTGCTTCAGGGGTAGGCGCCTTCATGGCTATCTCCAGCCCGGCGGCGTCCATCGCATTGACGATGCTCTTCCCGTAGGCGAGGAACTTGATGTTCCCCTGCTCGAATTCCGGGAAATTCTCTTTCAGCGACTTCACATCATGAGGGCTGAACAGTACAATCATATCGTAGCCGGAAAGATTTTCCTGGCTGAGGTCCTCCGATACCGGTTTGACGAACACGGCGGTCGAATAGTCGAGACCTCGCTCGTCCATCAGGGCTGTGAGAGGACTGCTGTTGGAGGATTCAGCCTGGGTCACAAGAAATTTCTCTCCCTTGTGCTTGGCGCCAATCTGGTCCACGACGGACTGCGGAGTTCCCGTCCCGAAGAAAATCTTGCGCTTGCGGAACACTATGTGCTTCTGGAGGTACACCGCTACAGCCTCACTTGTGCAGAAATACTTCATTGTCTCAGGAATCTTCACCCGGAGCTCGTCACAGAGACCGTAGAAAGCATCGATGGCGTGGCGGGATGAGAAGATTATCGCCGTGTAGTCTAGAATGTTGATTCTCTGTGAACGGAATTCCCTGGAAGTGAGCGGCTCGATGTGAAAAAACGGTTTAAAGACAATTTCGAGGCCGAATTTCTCTTTGAGCGCATTGTACGGCGCTTCGTTGTGCGGGACGGTTTGTGAAATCAGTATTTTGTTCATGGTAGTTCTATGTCGCTGTCCTGCGGCAAGGGAGCTCGTCTCTCAGAGAAGCATGCCCGGAATCACAAGTATGGCCGAAGGGAGCAATTCAAGACCGCAAAGATACAAAAATGTTGCGAAAGGAT
>JBJFDD010000214.1:0-1874 GCA_051889815.1 Candidatus Cryptobacteroides sp.
ACATATCAAGGATCTGATTCCATGTCATTTCCTTGCCGGGTGCGCTGCCGGTGCCATGCTGATTTTCTTCCTTTACAAGATGGATGAATTTGAGGCCTGCATCGGCAGCGCCTCCGTCGGTGTCGGTTCTGTCGCCAATCATGACGGCTTCTTCAGGCCTGACATTCAGGGCCTTGCAAACGTTGAGGAAGGTCTGTCGGCATGGCTTGAGGCCTCCGATTTCAGGCGCTTCCCACACTCCGTCGAAGCTTATGTCTCCAAGACCACAGGCCTGGAGTTTCTCCCGGGCTAAGGAATAGTCTGAAAGAACAGCCACAAGGCAGCCGTCGCTTTTGAGCCTGGTAATCAGTTCTCTGAGAAGAGGCCTTTTGGGGAAGTGCTTTTCTATGATGCGCACCTGGGAGGGCATGTAGCTATTTCTGAACCATTCACGGCAGCGGTCCGATGCGCTCCGGGAGCCCTTGCCCATGAGATTGAAAAGGGCATCGTAATATTCTTCCGCACACGCGAACTCCTTGCCTTTCAACTTATTGCGGCATTTTCTCTCCCTTGCGAGCAATCCGATGTGCAGGGGATTGGAGGCGATGAGCCTCAGCGGAAAATTACGGGGCTCATACAGGGTCCCGTCGATATCGAATATTACTGCCTTTATATTATCCATAAATCTCTACTCCTCGCTGAGTGAGTTGATCCATCTCTGGCGGCGCTTGTCCTGAAGCAGCATCACGAGCTTGAACTGTCCGTCGCGTGCTCCCTCCAGAAGGCTCCTTTTCTTGAACAGGTCGTAGGCATTCTTTTTCAGAACGAAGGTCTCAGGCATCTTGAGCCTGTTCGAGGCACGTTTGGATTCGTACTCGATGTTCATTTCCTTCAGATGGGCGTCAACAATTTCGGTGAACTTGCGGGCTTTCGCCTTGCGGACCTTCCTGTTCTCGAACTCGTAGTAGAAATCGTAGAGGGAATCCTCCGGATTTGCAAATCCGATGAAGAAATTCACCTTCCAGCCTGTTTCCTTTTCAGCCATGCGCACGGCTTCGATAAACTGTTTCTCATAGAGTTTCTCGCCGGTGATGCTGACTATTCCGTTGACTTTCTGCACCATGTGGATTTTAGGAGTCTTGTGGTACCATCCTCCGACCTCCACGAGGTCGTTCATGTTGTAGCGGTACAGACCGGAGAGCGTTGTCACGAATATGCAGTAACGCTTGCCCTGTTCAAGCTCGTGAAGACGGAGAAATCTCGGATCTGGTTTGTCCAGCTCGCTTTCCTCCACGAATTCGTAGAAATGGTAGTGAGGGAAAAGGGTGGTGTCGATGCCCTGGTCAAGCACCAGACCGAAGCGGCATTCCGATGCGAAGAAACCAAGTTCCTGGTAGCAGCAGCACTCCGGCAGTTGTTCGCTGACCTTGGCGGCAGCAATTGCGGTGTTTCCGCATTTCCACGAAGAGAGGAACTGGAGCTCCGGCCACCAATGCTTGATTTTCGGCACCGGATGCTCCGCCTTGATTTTCCTCAGGAAGTCTGCTCTCTGAGGGTCTGCCTTGAGTTTCGGTGCGAGTGCTGCACGGATTTCCTCCGGGATGTCGAATTTGGATGAAAGGGTTCCCTTTTCGACGTCGTCGATGTAATCGTCGAAAAATTCCTCTGCATTATGCACCAGTTCCAGGATGGTGGAAGGGTTTGGAGCCACGATGTAGGTCACGCTGTGGGCAATTGCAAGCCTCATCATGGTGTAGTAGCGGGCCGTATAGTCCTTTATGTCATAGACTTCCGGAGGTGTTACGAATCTTTCGCGGATGAATCCAGGAAGCTCCCTGGCTGTCACTCCTGACACGGATCCGTAGATTGTACCGTCCTCGGCATAGCCTTCCACA
>JBJFDD010000215.1:0-1870 GCA_051889815.1 Candidatus Cryptobacteroides sp.
AATCCACGTCCCTGTCTCCCCTTGTTCCGTGGAACGTGCGCTGCGCTGTTCTGTGGACATCGAAAGGTCTGTGCCATGCACCCTTGAAATACAGGGCATTGGCAAGGATTGCAACCATCTGTGGTGAAAGTTCATTCACGACATTGTCAATCTTGCCCTCCGTATGCTCGCGTGCCCACGCATTGATTGCATCCTTTGAAGACTTGAGTGAAAAATCCAGTGCCTGCGAGGTTGCGCCATATTCCTTTGAAAGAAGTTCGGAATAGGCAGATTTCACAGGATAGGAGCTGTTGGTCCAAAGAGAATTGGCGGAGCGGACAATCACGGCATCCTCTGCCTGCAGCTCTCCGGACTCAATGTCGGACTCTCTGAAGCGGCATGATGCGAGGGCCTTGTTGAGCTCGGCAAGTGTCTGTCCATCAGCGCCTTCTGCAAGCATTGAAAGCGCAACTCCCGCGCTGTACGGACTCAATGTAACGTTGTCGTCGGCAGGAACCGTTGCAAGAAGATTCCTGAAAAATGAAAGGGAATATCCTGTAACCGAGCCCTCTGAAACCTCGGCAATTTCTCTGTTCTGATTGCATGCCATGCATGAACAAGCCATAATGGAAACCATCAATAAATTCTTACTCCTCATACTGTTTCGTTTTTATTTTTTTCCGAATTCCGGATCCACCTTCACAATTGTCGTCACAGCCACCGTCACCAGACAGCACGCCATGACCATGATGAAAAATCCGGTGTAACCAAGCCACTCCTGCATATATCCTGCCAACATGCCCGGAATCATCATGCTCAGGGCCATGAATGCAGTGCAGAGAGAGTAGTGGGCGGTCTTGAATTCACCTTCGGAGAAGTAGATCAGGTACAGCATGTAGGCTGTGAACCCGAAACCGTAGCCAAACTGGTCAAGTACGACGCAAGAGCCTATCACCCAGATATTTGAAGGCTGGAACATGCTCAGGAACACAAAGCTCAGGCAAGGCAGGGTAAGGGCGGCTGCCATCAGCCACATGGACTTTTTCAGGCCGTGTTTTGCGGCATATATTCCGCCGAGGATTCCCCCGGCTGTAAGTGCGGCGACTCCGGCAGTTCCATAAACCAGCCCGACCGCCTCAGTGGAAAGGCCAAGCCCTCCGGCTGACTGGTCGTTGAGCAGGAACGGATTCATCATCTTCACGAGAAATGCTTCCGGAAGCCGGTACAAAAGCATGAAAAGCATGGCCACAAGCACTCCGGGTTTGCGGAAGAAAGTGACGAAAGTCCTTCCGAACTCCCTGATTATCCCTGACGCATCAATCTCCCTTGAGTGGTCCTCGACCGGACGCGGCAGGCTGTATGTGTGCCAAAGGGTCATTATTGCAAAAATTATAGCGCTGATTATCAAGGTAATGGACCATGCCTTAGGGATGTCCCCGAGCCTGGATTCAAGCACTCCGGCAATCACCACGAGCACTCCCTGGCCGAAAATTGAAGAAAGGCGGTAGAACGTGCTTCTGATGCCGACGAAAAAAGAGGCCTCGCCGGAATTGAGCGCTATCATGTAGAAGCCGTCTGCGGCTATGTCATGCGTGGCAGAGGCAAAAGCCGAAAGGTAGAAAATCAGGAGTGTCACAATGAATATTGACACAGGCGTATTCCCCTGCGCGATAACCTCAGCCGAAGGATGAGGCAAGGTCAGAGCCAGCAGGGCGAAGGCCGCTGCCATGATAATCTGCATCGTAACGATCCACCACCTCTTGGTCCGGACCAGGTCCACGAACGGGCTCCACAGGGGCTTTATAACCCATGGAAGGTATAACAGACTGGTACTCAGTGCCATATTCCCGGCGGACATGCCCATGTTATTGAACATGATAACCGATATGTT
>JBJFDD010000216.1:0-2928 GCA_051889815.1 Candidatus Cryptobacteroides sp.
CCTTCAGTCTCAGCTGCGTGGATTGCATCAAACGAAAGCTTCATCAAGGACGCTGTTCCTGCGATCTCACTCCTCAAGATCCGCGGATCCTACGGTATCACCGGTAACGACTCCGCAGGTATCAACAGGTATGACTACAAGGATCAGGTTGTCAGCTCAGGTGGCGGTTTGATCAGCTATCTTGGCTACTACACCAACGAGCAGGTCTACGGTAACGCCGGACTCGAGCCTGAGAAGATCAAGAAGGCCAACATCGGTATCGACCTCGGTCTGTTCAACCAGTTCCAGGTCAGCTTCGATGCCTATAAGGAGAAGATGGACAACGGTATTGCCCGTTCTACCGCCCTCGTTCCTGAATACCAGGGTATCTCCCTCGGTTCTTATCCTGTAACCAACCTTGCCAAGTATGAGAACAAGGGATGGGAACTCTCTGTCAGCTACTTCAAGCGCTTCAATGCAGACTGGGCACTCAACCTTTCAGGTCACCTTGACTACAACAAGAACAAGGTCATCTACATCGGTGAGTCCGCTCTTGACGAGACCTATGCCTATCCTCTCCGCAGTGAGGGCTATCCTTATGGCCAGACGTGGGGTTACCTCGTAGACTGGAGCAACGGCAATGGTCTGTTCAACTTCCAGGATGAAATCGACAGCCATGCCCAGTACTCATTCGGTACCCCTAGACTTGGTGACATCAAGTACCAGGACCTCAATGAGGACGGCATCATCGACGACAAGGACAAGGCTCCTATCGGCAACGGTTCGCTCCCTCGCTACAACTTCGCATTCAACGCAGGTTTCTCCTACAAGAACCTCGAGGTCAGCCTCCTCTTCCAGGGTCTCGGTGATTACAAGTGGACTTTCATGGGTCTTCTTTCCAACATGTCTTCTTTCGACGGTATCTACTCAGATGCACATCTTGGAGCATGGACCGCTGAAAAGTGGCTCAACGATGAGGACATCACTTTCCCTGCCCTTTCAACAAAGGCTACCACGAACAACCAGACCAATGACTTCCTGCTCAGGGATTGCTCGTTCCTCCGTCTGAAGAACGTCGAGATTGCCTACAAGATGCCTAGAAAGGTTTGCGATGCTCTTAAGGCAAGCTCATTCAAGGTTTATCTCAGCGGACAGAACCTCTTTAAGATCGACGACCTCCCTGTTGACATGCCTGTTGAGGGTAGCTACAACTCATTCCCTGTCTGCAGAATGTACAGAGTAGGTATCAACCTCACATTCTAATCCGCGACCACTTTTTAAAAGATTTGAATGATATGAAAAAATATTACATTCTCTTTTCCATCCTTGTAGCTTCCTTCGCCCTTTCCGCATGCCAGGAACAGCTTGACCTCAGGTCAAACGGTACCATCGACATGACTGAGGTCTGGAAGGACCGTAACAGGACCAAGGGTTACCTCAACGCATGCTACAACTATATTCCTGGCAACTCCATCGACTATGCTGCATACACTGACGATGCAGTACAGAGCCGCGAAGCTACTTCCGGTTCCCAGTACGATGTCTGGTACAACCAGGGTGTCACTTCAGCCAACTTCGGCAGCTACAACATCGGCGGAAGCCCTTGGGGAAGCCTCTATCAGGGTATCCGCAAGTGTAACGTGTTCCTTGCTAACATCGACGCCTCAACTGCTGACATGACCGAATCGGAAAGAGCCGGTTGGAAGTCCCAGGCTTACACTCTCCGTGCTCTCTACTATCTTCAGATTATCAAGAGATATGGTCCTAGCCCTCTCTTCACTGAAGATCTCGGTACCACTCATGATTATGCTTCTGACACCAAGGCTTCTGTAGCTGATATCACAAGACAGATCCTCTCTGACTGTGACGAGGCTCTCAAGACCCCTGACTGTGAGGATTTCTCATATTCTTATGGCTCAGGTCAGTGGGGCGTTATGACCAAGGCTGTTGCACAGTACATCCGTGCTGAGGCTGCCATGTGGGCTATCAGCCCGCTTCTTAGTGACGGTTTCTCGAAAGAAGAGGCTCTCACTGTAGCAGCAGATGCTCTTTCAAACCTTCTCAAGAACGACTACAGCCTCTGGACTGCAACCTCAGGAACGATGAGTGCATACCAGACCTATCATCTCACCAACCCTAACGACATGCGTGCTGCAGATAAGGAAACTATCTATGGCGGAGGTCAGGTTGCTGTCTGGTCACAGCACGGTCTCCCTACCACTGGTGGTCTCTCATCAGCCGGAACTTGTCCTTCCCAGGAACTTGTCGATGCCTATGAGATGAAGAACGGCCAGCCTGCCATCACCGGTTACAGCGATGCCCAGCATCTCCAGCCTGTAATCAACAGTGCATCCGGCTACAACGACAAGAAGCCTTACGAGAACAGGGACCCACGTTTCTATGCCAGTGTCTGGTACAATGGCAGCAAGAGAGGTACAGTAGTCGTCAAGACCGGCACCGGCGCCGCCCACGCAATCAAGCCTAATGACATCAAGTCAACCCACACCGGTTACTATCTCCGCAAGTATGCAGACGACAAGTCCAACAAGAACTCCAATGCCGACGGTTATATCCGCACCATGACTCTTGCTGACGTCTATTACAACTTTGCAGAGATTGCTTACCAGGTTTCAGGTCCTGATACAAAGGTCAGCTCAGTCAACATGTCAGCCCGTGATGCCGTCAACGCAGTCCGTGCACGTGCAGGCATGCCTGAACTTCCTTCAGGTCTTTCTGCTTCTGACTTCGAGAAGAGATACCGCAACGACCGCCGTGTCGAGCTTGCATTCACCTCTGACCGCTATTTCAGCGTACGTCGTTGGAAGACTCTCACCGAGACCGCACAGGTTACCGGCATGACAGCCGAAGGCGAGCGCTTCGCATTCGATCCAAGGCCTACCTGCGAAGAGAAGTATCTCCTCTTCCCGCTCAGCCTTACCGAGGCCAACA
>JBJFDD010000216.1:3028-6743 GCA_051889815.1 Candidatus Cryptobacteroides sp.
CCTACCTGCGAAGAGAAGTATCTCCTCTTCCCGCTCAGCCTTACCGAGGCCAACAAGATGCTCGCACTCACCGGCAGCTCATGGCAGAATCCGGGATGGGAGTAGTCTTCAGACCAGTTCAATGATTAATTTTTCACGAATATGAAGAAGTACATTTATATGATGATGATCGCATGCGCAGCCCTCTTCGCATCCTGCAATGATGACTCTCACGGCAGGGGAGAAGGTTCTAGCGAGAATGTCGATCTTGCAAACCTCACCGCTGAAGGCAGAATCGGACAGGTAGTTCTCAAATGGCAGAACCCTACCAACCCTGATTACTACTATTCAATGGTCTCTTACGTCAACGCCGCAGGCGAGACCGTAAGACAGAAGGTCAGTGTCTACAGCGAAGACAAGGACAAGGGCACGGGCTACACCTCCGCCAAGATCCTCGGATTCGAAGACACCAACAACTACGAGTTCTCCGTCACCCCTTACACCTCCTACGGTGTAGCCGGAAAGACCGAGACCGTTTCCTGCAAGCCTGAGGATGCCCAGTTCGCCTACAAGTACATCCCTGAGACCGTCACCGTCGAAGGTGCAGTCGAAGGCGCAATCGTCAAGTGGGTCAATGAATATGAGATCCCTGTCACAGTCAAGATCTCCTTCAAGAACCTCCTCGGCGAGACCGTTGTGAAGGAAGTCACCGGAGACTCTGACGGCAATCTTGCAATCGGCGCTTTCGTAGACCCAACCGAGGTAACCGTTACCGCCAGCAACAAGGCCGGTACCGCCACCTCAGAGCCTGTCACCGTGACCGCCACCCCAACCAAGGGCGAGATTCCAAGAGTGAACTACTCGATTCCTGAGTACACCGGAGGTATCCTCGGTGCCGGCATGGACATCACCAAGCTCATCGACGGCAACTGGCAGACCACCTGGCACTCAAGCACTTCTGCTGCAGGTGATGTCTACTTCGTCGTTGACCTCTCCACCGTCTACCAGGTTGCCATGGTTGAGTTCGTAAGGAGAACCGACGACCCTGGTGCAAGTGGTTATCCTGAACTCATCACCGTCTACACCAGTACCGACAACGTCAACTACACCAAGGTCGGAACACACGAGTTCGACGCATCGCTTGTCTTCAACCACGTAGTTTCCTTCGAGCCAGTCAAGGCACGTTTCATCAAGGTCAACATGTCGCACGGCGGCAACTGGACCCACCTTGCCGAGTTCGTGGCATACTCCCACAAGGATGCTCCTACCCGCTACGCAGAGCAGGCAGCAGCCGAGCTCGTACCTGATCCGGACGACGATGACACCTACTATCCTGATACCGAGTACATGTCACCTGAGACAAAGTTCGTCAACAACATCGAATTCGAGCAGACCAACCCTGACAACCCAAGTGAGTGGACCTTCAAGACCACAGGCGGTGACTCATGGTGCGGTATGAAGCCATTCGAGAACGATGCCCAGGGTCCTGTCCTTGTCTTCCATTACAAGTGCGACGCCAATATCAACCTCGAGTGCTTCTGGTGTCCTGGCGGTTGGGGCAAGGTCGGTCCTGCCGGCGGTCATTCAACAGCATTCGGAATCGGCAAGACCGATACCTGGAAGACCAAGAAGATGGACTTCACAAGTGCTTGGGGAAGTGAAGTTGCTTCCTATGGTGGTTACAAATTCGGTAAGGCAAAAGATATGTTCCGCTTTGACGTCGGAGACGGCGCAGGTGTGACCCTGACCGTACGCCTCATGCACTTCCGTGCCGCAGATTAATCTTCAAAACAAAATAAATCATGATGAAAAGCTTCTTGGTTTCGTCATTGATAGCTCTTTCAATAGTGTCCTGTACTCCAACGGTGCAGGACACCGTTGATTATAGCTATGCAACTGACCTGATGACCGACACTTGGGTCGGTACCGACGCTCTCGGGCGTACAATGCCTGGCTACGACGAAGTTGGTCCCGTAAAGCATGACCAGCGCCGCGTCGTGGGCATCTTCTACATCACCTGGCACACCCAGGGCCTTAGGAACCTTCCTCAGCCTTATGAGGGCGACGTGACGGAGGTGCTAAAGAAGGACCCGAGCGCCAGGATGATAGCAGACCATCCGAACTGGAAACTCGGTTCCTACCACTGGGGCGAGCCGGAGAACGGCTACTTCCTCAGCCAGGACGAGTGGGTTATCCGCAAGGACATGTCGATGCTCGCAGATGCCGGGGTTGACGTCCTCGTGATGGATGTGACTAACGCCGTCCTCTACTGGGACGAGTGGGAGGTGACCTTCTCGACGATGATGAAGATGCGCGAAGAGGGCAACCGGACGCCGCAGTTCTGCTTCTGGGCCTTCAACGGCAATGTCATCTCCGTTGTCCAGCAGCTCTACGAAAGGTTCTACAAGGAACCGCGCTACCAGGACCTCTGGTTCTACTGGGACGGCAAGCCGCTGCTGCTGTACAACGCCGAGCCTGAGCTCGACGCCAACGGCGGCTGGAAGGAGTACAAGGACGGCACGGCCGACTACTCCGACGAGGTCAAGGAGTTCTTCACCCTGAGGAACATGTGGTGGGGCTACTACGAGTGGAACAAGAAGCGCTTCATCGGCACGGAGGACAACTGGAGCTTCGGCTACAGCATGGCCGACTCCGCCATCCTGGCGATGAGCCCGGATGAGCTCGTCTCGAAGCACAACGGCAAGCTCGAGGAGGCAGCAGTCACACCTGCCCAGCACCCTGTCACGATGACCGATGTCCCGATGGGAGTAGGCAAGTCGTGGTCGCGCGAGGGCGGCGAGCCAAGGCTCAATGAATATGACATGCCTGACTCCGCCTACGTCCCGTGGCTCGGCAAGACCGTCAAGGACCCTGCCGGCTATGGCATCTACTTCCAGGAGCGCTGGGACGATGCCCTTCAGTCAGATCCTGAGTTCATCTACCTCAATGACTGGAACGAGTGGACCGCCGGCAAGTACAACGGCGAAGTCGGCTGGCTGGGAAGGCAGAACCCGTTCATGTTCGTGGACCAGTACAACGCCGAGTTCAACCGCACCATCTCCCCGATGAAGGGCGGCTACACCGACAACTACTACATGCAGATGGCCCAGAACATCCGCCGCTACAAGGGAGTGCGCCCTATTCCTGAAAACAGGGGCTACAACCGCATCGCGGTTGACGGACAGTTCGACGACTGGAACAGTGTCAAGGTCGAATACCGTGACACCCGCGGCGACACAGCCCACCGTGACTCCTACGGCTACGCCAACATCCACTACACCGACTCTTCCGGCCGCAACGACATCCTCATGTCAAAGGTCGCAGTCGACAGGGAGGCTGTCAGCTTCTACGTCGAGACCGCAGGGGACATCACCCCTTCAACCGACCCTAACTGGATGCTCCTCCTTATCGACTCCGACAAGGACTCCTCGACCGGCTGGTACGGCTACGACATCCTCATCAACAGGAATGTCACCGATGCCTCCACCAGTGAGGTCCTCGCCTGGAAAGACGGAGAGTGGACCGGTGCCGGAACCTGCACCTACGCTGTTGCAGGCAACAAACTTGAACTCTCTGTCGCAAGGGAACTTCTTGGTGTCAGCGGAAACGCCGCCACCTTCGACTTCAAGTGGGCAGACAACCCTTACGAGCTCGAGGACCCGATCTCCCTCTGCATCCACGGAGACACCGCTCCGAACAGAAGGTTCAACTACCGCTTCATCTGGAAGAAATAATC
>JBJFDD010000217.1:0-1851 GCA_051889815.1 Candidatus Cryptobacteroides sp.
GAGGATTTCATTGTCCCCGGCCTTGGCGTGCAGGTCTTTGATTTCAAGACAGATATCGTTCCTTTCAAGCTTTTTTTCTGTAGAGTTTCATCCAGCCTACAAGGGCCGAAATTCCGTTTATGAGATAAAGGGCGCAGACAATCGGCATAAACACGTGTCCTACACTGATGTGGAGTATGAGCTGGGTGATGTTGACCAGCAGCCAGGCAATCCAGCAGTCCCATTTCTTTTGGGCACTGAGGTACTGGGCAACAAGAATCAGCACTGTCACGCAGGAATCGAGGTAAGGGTGAGGGTCTCCCGGGAAGAGCGAGTCGAGAGTCCATCCCCAGACGCCGGCAATCAGGAACACCATCGCGATGGCGAAAACCCTTCCCCGGGCAGTCAGCATCGAGACTTTCAGCGCGGAGGCATCCTGGCTGCTTTCTTCCTCTTTTTTCGGATGGGTCCAGCGGTAGTGACCCATAATGTTGATTCCCAGCGAAATCGGCTGGAGAAGCAGGCTCGCGTAGAGGTTCTTGTTCCAGAACATCAGGAAAAGGGCTGCGGTGTAGAGGTAGCCTACCCAGAAGTTGTACTTGCTGTTGCGTCCTGCAAGGAACACGCAGACCAGGCCCAGCACTGAAGTGACCAGGTCAATCAGGAGCACCGGCCGGTCGCCTGCAAAGGTGAAAAGTGTATAGTTGATCCAATCCATATTCATTCTATCCTATTGAGCCCTCCAGTGAAACCTGGAGGAGTTTGGTTGCCTCCACTGCGAATTCCATCGGAAGCCTTGAGAGGACTTCGTGGGCATAGCCGTTGACAATCAGTCCGACGGCATCTTCCGGGCTCAAGCCCCTCTGGTTGCAGTAGAACAGCTGCTCCTCGCTGATTTTGGAAGTCGTTGCCTCATGCTCGACAGTCGCCGTGGGGTTGAATCCCTGGATTACCGGGAAGGTGTGGGCCCCGCAAAGCGAACCGATCAGGAGGCTGTCGCACTGGGAATGGTTCCTTGCTCCTTCTGCCCCTGGATTAATCCTGACCAGTCCCCGGTAACTGTTCTGGCTGTGCCCGGCCGAGATTCCCTTGCTGACAATACGGCTCTTTGTGCCCCGCCCGATGTGGATCATCTTCGTGCCTGTGTCCGCCTGCTGGTAGTTGTTCGTGACTGCGACTGAATAGAACTCCGATGAGGAATAGTCTCCCTTGAGGATTGTGGAAGGATATTTCCAGGTGACGGCGGAACCCGTCTCGACCTGGGTCCAGCTCAGATGCGCCCCGCTGCCCTTGCATATTCCCCGCTTGGTGACGAGGTTGAGGATGCCTCCCTTGCCATCGGCGTCTCCGGGATACCAGTTCTGCACCGTTGAATATCTGACGTCGGCATCCTTCTCCACGATGATTTCGACAACCGCCGCATGGAGCTGGTTCTCGTCGCGCATCGGGGCAGTGCAACCTTCCATGTAGCTGAGCGAGCTGCCTTCGTCAGCGACTATCAGCGTCCTTTCGAACTGGCCGGTACCCGCGGCATTGATGCGGAAATAGCTGGACAGGTCCATCGGGCATTTCACGCCTTTGGGAATATAGCAGAAGCTCCCGTCGGAAAAGACAGCGCTGTTCAGGGCTGCAAAATAGTTGTCCCCGGCAGGGACAACCGAAGCAAGGTACTTGCGTACAAGGTCCGGGTGTTCTTTCACGGCCTCGGAGAAACTGCAGAAGATGATGCCTTTCTCGGCCAGTGAGGCCCTGAATGTGGTAGCAACGGAGACCGAATCAAAGACCGCATCCACTGCCACGCGTCTTCCGCCGGCCAGTGCCTGGCGCTCCCTGACCGGAATTCCCAGTTTTTCGAATGTTTCCTCGAGTTTC
>JBJFDD010000218.1:0-1831 GCA_051889815.1 Candidatus Cryptobacteroides sp.
GGACTAGAACTGCTGTCCGATTACGAAATGCACCTGGCTCCTGTTGGACTTGACAGGATTGTCGAATCCATAACCCCAGTCAAGACCCAGAAGACCGATCATAGGGAGGAATATCCTGACGCCCACACCGGCGGAACGCTTGATCCTGAACGGGTTGAAGGACTTGATGTCAGACCAGCAGTTACCGCCTTCGAGGAAAGCCAGCGCGAAGATGGTGGACTGAGGCTGAAGAATCACTGGATACCTCAGCTCGAGGGTGAACTTGTCATAGACATTGCCGGCATAATAGCCGTTGGTGTTATACGGAGTAGCTTCCCAAGGGGTCAGTGAATAGTCGTCATAGCCTCGGAGCGCAATGATGTCGGAACCATAGGTATCATAGCCTGACATACCGTCTCCTCCGACACGGAATCCCTCGAATGGAGAGTAGCCCCAGTTCCTGTTGTAGTAGCCCAGGTAACCGAACTGGGCCTTTGTCATCACGACAAGATCACCGATGAGTTTGGTGTAAGTCTCGGCACTGACCTTCCACTTGTGGTACTCGATCCATTTGTAGCGCTGCTGGGAGGTCCAGTTGTCGTAGTTGATGTCCTTGTAGCTTGCGACCCTGACAGGATTGCCATGCTCGTCAAGAGTACCGAGGTCCTTCTTCCGGAACAATGAATATGGCGGAGTGAGCTGAAGGGAAGCCGAGAAGACGGAACCCTTTCTCGGATAAATCATCTGGTCGGTGGAAGTCCTGCTGATGCTGAGGTTGTAGCAGAGGTTGTGCGAGCGTCCGTCATTGAACATGAAGTATCCGTCAATCCAGTTCTTCAGGTCATAGACCTGCCAGCTGAGGCCATTGTAGAGGGTAAAGTAGTTATCAGGCCATTTCAGACGGTTTCCGATGCCGGCCGTGAAGCCATAGACCTGCATGACCCTGTTGTTGCTGAGCACTCCGATTGCCAGATATGAGTCGGTCTGGCGGGAATAGTAGCTCTGGATCTGCAGGGAGGTAGGCTTCTTGCCGAACAGCCACGGTTCGGTGAAACCGAAGACGAAAGAAGTGTAGTAGGTACCGTTGGTCTGGAGCTTGATTGAAAGGTTCTGTGCATCTCCAAGAGGGACAGGCCTCCAGGCATCTCCCTTGAACATTCTGGCGGTAGAGAAGTTGTTGAAACTGACACCCACCGAGGCGACAAAGGTGTTGGCTCCCCATCCTCCCGAGAGTTCCAGCTGGCTGGAAGGCTTCTCCGTCACATTATAGACAAGGTCAACAGTGTTGTTCAGCTGGTTCGGAATGATTGAATAGCCGCCCTCGCTGGCGATGGATTCCGGATCGAACTGGCCCAGGGAAGCGATTTCCCTGATTGACCGCTCGAAGTCGCTCTGGCTGAAGAGATAGCCAGGACGGGTGAATATCTGCCTGCGCACGACCTTCTCGCTCGTAAGGTCGTTTCCGTTGATGACGATGTTGTTCAGGGTAGCCTGCTTGCCTTCGGTGATGCGGATTTCGACATCTACGGAATCATCGGAGATGTTCAGTTCGACCGGATTGATTTCGAAGAAGAGATAACCGTTGTCCCTGTAGATCTTGGCGACATCCTGGTCGGTCTGCTTTCCGCCTCCGGAAAGGCGATGCTTCATCGTGACGACATCATAGGGATCTCCCTTCTTGATCTGGAGTATGTTGTTGAGTTCATCGGTCGAATAGACGGAGTTGCCGGTCCAGGTAATGTCCCTGAAATAGTACTTCTTACCCTGGTCGAACTCGAAATCGATTGCAAGCCTTCCTGGTTCGACATAGTAGATCGAATCCTTGATTATCCTGGCATCACGGTAGCCGGCT
>JBJFDD010000219.1:0-1824 GCA_051889815.1 Candidatus Cryptobacteroides sp.
ACCCTCAGTTTCTTGCCCAACTGCAGAATAGTCGTTTCCTTGATTCCGTTCAGTTGGCACAAAGCTCTTACAGTCGTGTGATACTTGATGGCAAGCTTGCCCAGAGTGTCTCCCTGGCGGATGGTATGGTACTGCATGGCGGCAGCGGCCTTCCTTTCTTCTTCCTCCTTCCTTGCTGCCTCGGCCTTGTCCTTTGCATCCCCTTCCTCGATATCGATTTCCTCCTGTTCGCTCTCCGGGACGTAACGGCTTCCGGCATTCAGATACTTCTTCTTCAGGACAAATACCCTGTGCCTCAGAGTACCGGTCTCGAAATCAATCAGCCACTCCGGGTCGAAGGCATAGCCCTTGTAGCGGGTTTCGAAATGCAGGTGAGGCCCGGTTGACCTCCCTGTCGAACCTCCCAGGCCGATGATGGAACCGGCACTGACCCATTCATCTTCCTTGACAAGAATCTTGGAAAGATGGCCGTAGAAGGTCTCAAGACCGTTTTCGTGCCTGATGATCACAAGATTTCCATAAGCCTTGTAGCGGTGGGCGATTCGGACCTTGCCGTCAAAGGCAGCATAGACAGGCGTGCCCATATCCAGTGGCAGGTCGACGCCCATGTGCCTTCTGCGGTGCCTGTAGCCAAATTTTGAATATACCTTCGTCTGGTTCGGGCAGCGGTAACTGCCGAGGGAATCGACAACCCAGATTGCTATCTCGGAAGGAAGGGTCTCCTCGGAAACACGGTACGGGTTCGGATATTCATGCTCCCAGAACTCGGTGAATATGCTGTTGTTGCTGGCACGGGAAGGATCCTTGATGTACTTCCAGGTGTTGTCGGCGAAAAGGAGGATCTTCACTGTCGAGTCAGCTGTCGAAAGGGTATCCATCGGGATTTGCCCGGAAAGGTCCATGGACTTCATCGGCTGGAGCATCGGTCTCGGGATGATGAGTTCAGCCTGCTTCTTTGTCTTTATCAGGGAATCCTGCGCCCCGGCAGGATTTGCTGCCAGCATCATTACGACGGCGACAGCAACTGTGCGGATGGTATTGTTCAGTGTTATCTGGTTCACGTTTCTATTGTTGTTTTGCTACTTACTTTGCGCCGAACCGTTCGGAAAGGAGAGTCCGGGCGGCAGATGTCTTTTCCTCAAGCAGTTCATCGGTCACCGCCTCGCAGATGAACCGAAGATAAGGTTCGGTGTTGGATGGACGGACATTGAACCACCAGTTCCCGAACTCTATCCTATAGCCGTCAAAGTCCATGACGGCTGTAGGTGTCTCGGCTGATGTGAACATGTCCTTGAGAGCCTCCATAGCCCCCTGCTTGTCTTCGACCCGGAAATTGATTTCCCCTGAATTGCGATAGTGGGAAATGGACTTGACAAGGGAACTGAAAGTCTGTCCTTCCTCCTTCAGCGAGGCTACGATTCCGAGCACCAGGATGGAAGCGAGCATCCCGCTGTCCGAATAGAAGAAATCGCGGAAATAGTAATGGCCGGCAAGTTCCCCGCCCCAGACTCCGTCAATCTCGCGGAGCTTCCTGGCAGCGAAGGCCCGACCCACCTTCCAGGTCTGCATCTTCATGCCCATCGGCTCAAGGAACTCACCCACAGACTTGGAACTCCTGATGTCCTGCAGCACGATGCCCTTCTCTCCCCTCTTCCCGACAAAATACTTTCCGAGGATTGCAATGATAAGGTCCGGGGAAACGAAATGGCCTTCATCGTCAACGAACATGACTCTGTCGGCATCGCCGTCATAGATCACCCCGACATCGGCCCCGGTTTCCCTGACAAGAGCTTCAAGAGGCTCTACATTCTTGTGGATCAGGGG
>JBJFDD010000220.1:0-1817 GCA_051889815.1 Candidatus Cryptobacteroides sp.
GTCAAAGGATGCGAAGAGATAGGAATCCGATGCGTACATAGAATTGACGAATGGTCTTGACTTGTCGGGTGAACTTATCTGGTTTCCTTTCATTGTCATTGAATGAGGATAGTACAAACCGGTAAACGACTTTGATATCCGGTCGGAAATTGTGAACAGCTGCAGCACTCCCGCATCGCTGTAGGAAATAGCATAATGTTTCCCGTTCTCGGACAGAGCAAATGATGATCGCATCGCCTCCAAAGTAAACCGGATCATCGGATCATCATCAGCAAAAGGTGAAACCTGGATTTCGTCAATCAATTCTCCATCAAGAGATTTCAAAGCAATTCTTGTGGAAATACCCTCTTCGCTTTTCGGTCCCGGTGAATAGTACACGATTTCCTTGTCATCGGTTCTGGAGATATTCCAGACCCATTTTTCTCTTTCCTTGACAGTTTCCTCGATCCGGAACGACTCTGTTTCTGGCACCTCCTGCACTGTTAACTCTTTGTAAACCTGTGGGTCGAACAAAACCAACTTTGAACCGCAGACTTGGGCCGCATTGATCATTGCCGCATCTTCCGGTCCTCTTCCTAAAGGAATCAGGTCTTGGATTTCTGTACCGGTCTTGTCGAAAACATGCAGCCAACTTGTAGTCTCACCTCGTTCGTAAGCAACAGCAAACAGTTTGTCGCCAATGAGTCGGATAATTGCTGTACCGCCCCACATCTGTTCGCCTGTCAAGGTGTCAAATTGCGCAGTAATCTCTTTATCGAATACCAACTCGCCATACTTCACTTTCCCCTCCGGATTGCTGCAACCGACAACTGCTGCCACAGCGCTAATAGCAACTAAGGACATCAAAACAAGTTTCTTTTTCATAATGATTAATATTGAATGGTTAGTACCGAAGTATGTATCAGGAGTTTGTCCCAGTCGGCAGGTGTAAATAATGAGTGCGTCCGAAAGATAAGCATATTCCGCCAAAGTTGTATCGCCTGAAGAGATTCTTTCGGTGAGATTGAGGAGATTGTCCCCGAGGTCGTGTCCCGGCAATTCTCAAATGTAAGGGGTGGCCGACCCGGCCACCCCTAGCGTTACTTCCGTTACATCAACTGGCCCGGAAGGACTTTCTTTTCCTTTTTGGGGAACGTCGCCTCGAAGGCCTCGAATCCTTCAGGATCCTCCATCGCGACGAAGTATCCCTTCGGAGTGTGGTAGGTACCCTCGATTCCGTCGAGATACCCCTCCTTCAACTCCTGCCCGAGGAAATACGGCACATCACTTTCGCGAGGCTCGCCATGGTAGTGAATATGCAGTCCCGAAGCAAGTACGAAGCCCGTATGCCTGTAGAAATCGATGTTTCCTTCGATGAAGACGGCACCGGAGCCCAGTTCCCTGGCCTTGTCCAGGGCAAATCCCAGAAGTCTTGCTCCGTAGCCCTTGCGCTTGTAGTCCGGTGCAATGCTGATCGGCCCGAAAGTCAGGATGGGAATATGTCGACCATCATCGGCGATGATTTCCGCCTTTGAGAACATCACGTGCCCCATCAGGACGCCGTCCGTCTCCATCACGAAGTCCAGTTCGGGGATGAAATCGGGATTGCTGCGGTAGCAGTGAAGCACATAGTGTTCGGTACAACCAGGTTGATAGACGTTCCAGAATGCCTCTCTGGTGAGGTTTTCTACCGTGCGGTAGTCTGATTCCCGCTCAAGGCGGATTATTGAATTATGTGTCATGATTGTTTCGGATAAAGTTAAATGAAATCACTTCCCACTCTCATTCCATGAGGTGGGTCTCCTTAACTTGCGCATCCTTGCCGCTTGATGACGGCA
>JBJFDD010000221.1:0-6523 GCA_051889815.1 Candidatus Cryptobacteroides sp.
GGTATATTATATGAATATTTGCAAATATTGATGAATATTTATTGGTAAGTCACCAACTATTGCTATCTTTGTCGTGATTGGAACAGGTTGCGGTTTTCCCCTAAGGTCCCTGAAGATCTTGCTGCGAATGTTCCGGACAAGAACGGACTTGACATGGTATTCGATTTACAGATGATCCGCGCCCATTACGGCCGGTTGGCTTTCCGTGTTGATGAAGCCAGAAAGACCCTGGGGCGTCCGATGACGCTCTCTGAGAAGATTCTGTTCGCACACTTTTACGACGGAATCCCTTCTGCGTTGCCATCCCGGCAGCAAGACTATGCTTTTTTCCGCCCCGACAGGGTCGCGATGCAGGATGCTACAGCACAAATGGCGGTACTGCAGTTCATGAATGCCGGCCGCGACAGGGTTGCAGTGCCTACGACTGTGCATTGTGACCACCTTGTCTGTGCCTGCAATGGAGTGGAATCCGATCTTCCCGCCGCCCTTCAGGCCAATGGGGAGGTCTACTCTTTCCTCCAGTCAGCCGCTTCCCGTTACGGAATGGGCTTCTGGAAGCCCGGGGCCGGGATTATCCACCAGATTGTCCTTGAGAACTATGCTTTCCCGGGAGGAATGATGGTCGGGACTGATTCCCATACTCCGAATGCCGGCGGCCTCGGAATGCTTGCCATCGGAGTGGGAGGAGCCGATGCTGTCGATGTGATGGCCGGGATGGAGTGGGAACTCAAGATGCCGAGAATCATCGGCGTCCGCCTGAGCGGTTCCCTCAAGGGCTGGGCATCCCCGAAGGATGTCATCCTGAAACTTGCCGGAATCCTTACCGTCAAAGGCGGCACCAATTCAATCATCGAATATTTCGGAGAAGGAACATCAAGCATCTCCTGCACCGGAAAGGCGACAATCTGCAACATGGGAGCCGAGGTCGGTGCAACCTGTTCGGTCTTCCCCTATGATGCAAAGATGTCCGCGTACCTGAGGGCAACCGGACGTTCCGAGGTCGCTTCGATGGCGGATTCCTGTGCCTCCTGCCTCCGGGCAGATCCGGAGGTGCTCTCCAATCCTGCCAGCTATTATGACAGGATCATCGACATCAATCTGGACGAACTGGAGCCCTACATCAACGGCCCTTTCACCCCTGACGCCGCAACTCCCCTCAGCGGAATGGCCCGGAAGGCCGGGGAAATGGGCTACCCCGAGGAGGTACAGGTCATCCTGATCGGTTCCTGTACCAATTCTTCCTATCAGGATCTCGCCAGGGCAGCCTCCGTCGCGAGACACTTCCTGGATTCGGGATGCACTCCCAAAGCCTCCCTCATCATCAATCCGGGAAGCGAAAGGATTTTCGCTACTGCAGAGCGTGACGGAATCATCGCCACCCTGAAGGAGGCAGGCTCTGTAGTGATGGCCAATGCCTGCGGCCCCTGCATCGGACAGTGGCAGCGCAAGACTTCCGACCCTTCGGCACGCAACAGTATAGTGACCTCGTTCAACAGGAATTTTGCCAAGAGGGCTGACGGGAATCCCAACACGAATGCCTTCATCGTCTCTCCGGAGACTGCTGTTGCGCTTGCCTTTGCCGGAGTCCTCGATTTTGACCCTGGCCGGGCGACTTTTGTTCCGGAAGGCCCAGAACTGCCTCCTCAGGGCTTTGTACAGTGTCCTGTGGGCTACATCGCACCGCAGGAAGATGCCGGCCCGGTACTTATCCGGGAGGGGAGCGACCGTATCGCGAAACTCGATCCTTTCCCGGCATGGGACGGGAAGGACATCCTCGGAGCCGCCCTTCTCATCAAGACCAAAGGCAAATGTACGACCGACCACATTTCGATGGCAGGCAAGTGGCTCCGCTACCGGGGACATCTGGAAAACATTTCCCGGAACCTTCTCATGGGGGCAGTCAACGCATATTCAGGCATGACAAACTCCGTGCTTTGCAGGGGGGAGCAGATGCCGGTGTGGGCCGCAGCAAGGACCTACAGGGATTCGGGATGCGGCAGCGTTGTAGTCGCCGAGGACAATTACGGTGAAGGCAGCAGCCGGGAACACGCTGCGATGGAGCCCCGTTTCCTTGGCATCAAGGCTGTGATAGCCAAAAGTTTCGCCAGAATCCATGAGACGAATCTCAAAAAGCAGGGAGTCCTCTCACTATGCTTCTGCAATCCTTCGGACTATGACAGGGTCCTTGAAGGGGACTTTTTCGACATAAACTGTTCGGCCCTCTGTCCCGGGAAGAATCTTTACGTCACCCTCCACCACCGTGACGGCTCCTCGGACAAGATTGAAGTCTGTCACACCTACAACAACAAGCAGATTGCCTGGATCAAGGCAGGTTCTGCACTCAACAGCTTGAAAAATGACTGAAACAAGAACAATACCCATCGTCAGGGGAGACGGTGTCGGCCCTGAAGTGACAGGGTCCATGGCCAGCATCATCGATGCGGCCGTCAGCAAGGCATACGGTGAAGAGCGCCGGATTGAATGGCTGGAAGTCCTGGCAGGGGGCAGGGCGTTCGAACAGTGCGGAACCTACCTCCCGGAAGAGACCCTTGAGGCTTTCAAGAAGTATCACATAGGCATCAAGGGGCCTCTGATGACTCCTGTCGGAGGGGGCATACGTTCCCTCAACGTTGCCTTGCGCCAGGAACTCGACCTTTTCGTCTGCCAGCGTCCCGTGCGCTGGTTCAAGGGCGTGGCTTCTCCGGTTCGTCATCCCGAGAATGTGAACATGGTGATATTCAGGGAAAACACTGAAGATATCTATGCCGGTATCGAATGGGAGGCCGGAACCGTGCAGGCGGAAAAGTTCTATGACTTCATCCACAACGAGATGGGTGTTGACAAGGTCCGTTTTCCTGAGACCTCATCCTTCGGAGTGAAACCAGTTTCGAGGGAGGGAAGCCGCAGGCTTGTGCGTGAGGCCTGCCGCTATGCGGTAAGTCACAACCTTCCTTCCGTAACCCTGGTCCACAAGGGAAACATCATGAAATACACCGAGGGCGGTTTCAAGAAATGGGGCTATGAAGTTGCGCAGGAAGAGTTCGGGGATGAAATCGCTTCCGGGAAGCTTGTCATCAAGGACTGCATCTGCGATGCCTTCCTGCAGAATGCCCTCCTCAAACCTGAGGATTACAGCGTCATCGCCACGCTCAATCTCAACGGCGACTACATCAGCGACATGCTTGCAGCCCAGGTGGGTGGAATAGGAATATCCCCGGGTGCGAACATAAACTACACCACTGGCGATGCAATCTTCGAAGCGACCCACGGAACTGCTCCCGACATTGCAGGCAAGGACATCGTCAACCCCTGCAGCAACATCCTCTCAGGCGTGATGATGCTTGAATATATCGGGTGGGACTCTGCCGCAGGACTTGTTGAGGAAGCCCTCGGGAAATCATTCGAAGCCGGCTGTGCCACGGAGGACCTGGCCCGTCTCATGGAAAACGGCAAACCTATGGGCACAGGAGAATTCACCCGCCACATCGTTGAACTGATCAAAGAAAGCGAGTCATGAAAACAGGAGAATATCTGATTTACAAACTGTCCGACCAGATGAAGAAGTGCACAAAGATTGATGCCGATCTTTTCCGGAAGATGGATGTCAAGAGGGGGCTTCGCAACGAGGACGGAACCGGAGTCCTTGTGGGTCTTACCAACATAGGCAATGTGGTCGGCTATGACCGGCTTCCGGACGGAACCCTGAAGCCGATAGACGGCAAACTCTATTTCCGTGGCTACGAAATCTCGGATCTGGTAGGGTCCATCCTCCAGGAGAAGCGTTTCGGCTTCGAGGAGGTCGCCTACCTGCTGCTTTCCGGCAATCTTCCCGACAGGGAGGAAGTATCCCGTTTCCACAGCCTCATTGTCGAGAACATGCCTCTTGAGAAGAACACCCTGCTTCACATCATCGAACTCGAGGGCAGGGACATCATGAATATTCTCTCGAGGAGCGTCCTGGAAATGTACACCTTCGACGAGAATCCCGACGACACTTCCCGCGAGAATCTCATGCGTCAGAGCATCGAGCTCCTCAGCAAGATTCCGACCATCATCGCCTATGCCTTCAATATGCTCCGCCACGGTGACCAGGGGCGTTCCCTGCACATCCGCCATCCCCAGAAGGATCTCTCGTTCGCCGAGAACTTCCTCTTCATGCTCAAGGGAAAGAACTACACCCAACTCGAGGCGCGTACCCTCGACCTGATGCTGATTCTCCACTCCGAGCATGGAGGCGGAAACAACTCCACCTTCACGGTGCGAGTGACCTCCTCGACCGGGACGGACACATATTCATCAATCGCAGCCGGAATCGGTTCACTCAAGGGACCGAAGCACGGTGGCGCCAATCTCAAGGTCTCCGAGATGCTTTCATATCTGAAGAATGTAGTGAATGACTGGACTGACGAGGAAGAGATTGTCAGCCACCTCGAAGGCATACTCGACGGAAAGGAACTTGACGGGATGGGACTCCTGTACGGAATCGGACATGCTGTCTATACCCTGTCGGATCCCCGCGCGGTCCTGCTGAAACGTCTCGCAGGAGAACTCGCCGTCGAGAAGCACAGAATCAAGGAATATGAGTTCCTCCAGAGAGTGGAAAGGCTTGCTATCCAGACCGTTTACAAGAAGAAGGGACATGGCAAGACTCTATGCGCAAATGTGGATTTCTATTCAGGCTTTGTCTATGACCTGATTGACATCCCGCGCGACATCTACACACCTCTGTTCGCGATGAGCCGAATCGTCGGATGGTGCGCCCACCGCAACGAGGAACTCAACTTCGAAGGCAGGAGAATAATCCGTCCGGCCTACCGTTGCGTGACGGAAGAAAGGGTGTACACCCCGATTGATGAGAGATAGGGCGGACAAGTCTACGAGGGAAGAGGCCGGATTCCTGTACGCAAGACCTGAATAGCGGGCTAGAGCGATTCTCCCTTCCTCGGGTCGAAACGGGCTATCCCGTCAAACTGCCGGTTGTAGGAACCGATGTGCTCCTCGAGCAGTTTCCCGACTTCTTCAGGGGTATCTGCTCCATAGACTCTGTCGTCCGGGATTTCCGGGTAGCGGATGCGGTCGTCAATCCTCTGGTCGGCCAGTTTTGCTGACCAGCCCGGGACCGTTCGGTAGGCGATGATGAGCTTGAGAGTGCTCCAGGCGGCAGCCATTTCCATCAGCGTGCCTGCTCCTCCTCCGATTGCGACAACTGCATCGGCGCAGCCTGTCATCCCATTGCGGATGATGTCCAGGCCTGTGGGGATGAGGATGTCGACATATTCATTGGCCTTGTTCCTGTTGAAGGAGGGGAGGATGCCGATGGTGTCGCCCTCTCGGTATTCAGTTGAGGCGTGCGCACCCTTGCAGACTGCTTCCATTATGCCTCCCATGCCGCCGCTCTGGACGCGGAAACCGAGGTCTACAAGCATCTTGCCTGTCTGGAAGGCGAGTTCGTATTTGAAGGAACCGGGAGTTGCCGAGGCATCTCCGAGAACTGCTACTGTCTTTCTCATGTACTTCTTCAGTTGGATTTCCAAAGATAGACATTTTTCCGTTTATCCGGAAAATGACTATCTTTGCGGCCTTTATTCATCTCTTATGAAGACATTTGAAGAGTTGGGCCTGATGCCCGAACTGCTCGAAGCGATAGCCGAACTCGGCTACGAAGCCCCGATGCCGATCCAGGAAGAAGTAATTCCCTATCTCCTTGAAGCCGACCACGATCTTGTCGCCCTTGCCCAAACCGGCACGGGAAAGACCGCCGCTTTCGGACTGCCTCTGCTGCAGAAGACCGACCTTGCCTGCCAGAGGCCTCAATCATTGATTCTCAGTCCTACACGTGAGCTTTGCATCCAGATAGCAGAGGATTTGCGTGATTATTCAAAATATCTTGAAGGCTTCCATGTCGTCCCTGTCTATGGCGGGGCGAGCATCTGGAACCAGATCTACGAACTCCGCAAGGGCGTGCACATCATAGTTGCCACACCGGGACGGCTTCTGGACCTCATCAGGAGGGGGGAAGTCGATCTTTCCGGAGTCAGGCAGGTCGTGATGGACGAAGCGGACGAGATGCTGGACATGGGCTTCATCGAGGACATCAACTCCATCCTTGAATCAGTCCCGCAGGAAAGGAGTACTATGCTTTTCTCTGCCACCATGCCGGAAGAAATCGGCAGACTTTCACTCGAATACATGAAAGAACCGCGCGAAATCGTCATCGGGCGCAAGAATGAGAGCACTGCTTCTGTCAGGCATATCTGCTACACCGTCCATGCAAAGGACAAGTACCGTACACTCAAGCGAATAGCGGATTTCTATCCACGAATATACGGAATCATCTTCTGCCGCACCAAGGCAGAAACCCAGGAAATCTCCGAGCGCCTGGTCAGGGACGGCTACAATGTTGATGCCCTTCACGGCGACCTCTCGCGGCAGCAGAGGGACTATGTGATGAACCGGTTCAGGCTGCATAACATCCAGCTCCTGGTGGCAACGGACGTTGCTGCAAGGGGAATTGGTGTGGATG
>JBJFDD010000222.1:0-6504 GCA_051889815.1 Candidatus Cryptobacteroides sp.
AAGCTATCATTGTTGACAAGCTTGGCGTAGAAGAATCAGAAGTTACCGAATCCGCAAACTTCACCAACGACCTTGGCGCAGATTCTCTCGACACCGTAGAGCTTCTCATGGAGTTCGAAAGAGTGTTCGGCATCAAGATTCCTGATGAGGAGACCGCAACAATCGCAACCGTACAGGATGCAATTGACAAGGTGACAGCCAAACTCGCAGAAAAAGAGTAATCAAATCATCTGTAACAATCGGGAGGGTGGTCTTTCGAAGGCCACCCTCTTTATATAGCAGGCAAGGCTGCAGGGACCACCCTGCAGCCTTGCCTGTGTTCTCCTTGACGGGAGGCTATTTCTTCGGGATTGCGAAGCAGACTTTCAGCGTAGGTTTCCTCTCCAGGGACTCTGGACCGTTGAGGGCGGCACAGTAGTAGTGGTCCTTGTCCATCTCGGCGGACGTGGTTGTGGTTGTTGCCGCCGAGGATGCGTACTGTGCCATCATGAGGTAACTGTAATAGCCGCTGTACATGTTGCTGTAGCTGCCATAGCCTCCATAACCACCGTAGCCGCCGCCGTAGAGGGCGTTGTAGTAGGAATAGTAGGCAAGCTGCTGGTAATAGTCTGCCAGTTCGCCGGCATCCGCATTGTAGGTGGTGTTGGTCGCGTACCACATAATCAGGAACCAGACATCATACCTGGCGAAATCGGCATCATCATCGAGGCGGATGATCTGCTGGACGTGATGGGTGATGTCGGGGGCATATTCACAGAGGGACCTGTTGATGTCGCCCTGGTTCTCGGTAGAGATGCTGGCATCGGTAAGACCGGCAAAGGTCACTGTGGTGTCGGTGCTGATCTTGATGGTAGGGCTGAGCGTCATCGGGTACTTGAACATCGTGGTGTAGTCCTCCGGGAATGTGAAAGGAAGTTCTACCGTAGCCTTGGTGATAAGCGCAGTCTTCGGGTCGCCTCCACGTTCCGCGATGGCTTTGTGCACGAGGGTGCGGATGTGCTCCGACGGAACCATGGGCTTGATTCCGCTGCCGCCTTCTATGAATATCCTGTCCTTGGCTGCACCTTCATATTCCTTGCTCTTCTCGTGGTAGTCCACGTTGAAGACGTACTGCGAAGGAAGGATATTGTTGTTCATCAGCGAGTCAAGGTCCTGCATCTTGGTCGGGCTGAAGTAGAACATCAGGAGGGAATCCTTGCGCACGCCATCATATTCACTGTTGAAGTACAGCACAGCGTAGTTGTCTTTCCTGGTCATGTAGCCGTTGTTGGATTCCATGATGTCGAAATCGAACATGTTGAAACGGCCCCCGTTGCCTGCAGGGTCGTCAGTGGTTAGGTAGATGCCCGGGAACTTTTTGGTGTAGGTGTCGAGGTCGTCGAGGTCGTCCTGGGTGATGTTGAAAAACTTCTTGCCGTATTCCTCGTTGAATTCGAAGACCAGGGAGTCGCTGCCGTTCACGATTGGAACTCCCTTGGTGATTCTCTTTGTCCCGTGCTTGATTTCACTTTGCGAGAAGTCCTTGTTGGAATTGACAGGCTCTGTCAGTTCGTACACGTTGACATTCTGCAGAATCTGGGCCTGGTCCTTGTCACTGACCGAGATGGAGTCGCTACCGCAGCGGAAGATGAACCTGTCGAACTTCGGATTATTCCCGAAATTGAAGGTGTCGAGGACCGGAACCAGGGTGACAACGGACCCTCTCCGGGTCAGTCCGAAGTCGTCGTCCCTGATGGAACCGAAGGTGATTCTTTTCGATGAGAATGCCACAAGGCTGTCCACGGAAAACATCCTTATGTCCTCTATGGGAATCTCGGCCGTGAAGATGTCGTATTTCTGGTTGGTGGCAATCAAGTCGGCCCCCAGGCGTTCATCGACGTTGACGCAGGAAACCAATCCCAGGACCAGCGCCGCGGCAAAACTGAATTTCTTCATTTCTTACAACTGTTGGTAGAATTCGTCATATTCCTTGGCGTAGGTGCCGTTCTCCATTGACTCACGGTTGAAACCGAGTGTCGGGACTTCAAGGCTCTTGCAGTAATCGACGAGTCCGGAGTCGATTTCCGGATCACCGAAGATTACGCCGTCGGAATACATAGCGGCCAGTTTCGCAAGATTTGTGCCATCAGGATTGTCCGGAAGCGGAACATCGTCCGGGGATATGCCGCCGAACAGGATTGATTCCCTGAAGGACGGGTCGAACTGCTCTTTTGCTATGTCGTTGTACAAGGTCGTGACAATCCTGCTGTCGGCAAAGATTGGATCGGCCTTGTAGGCTTTCTTGAGGTAGAGGGGAATCAGGTTGGTGATCCAGCCCTGGCAGTGGATGACATCCGGAGCCCAGCGGAGCTTCTTGACGGTCTCAAGTACTCCCCTGGCGAAGAACACCGCCCTTTGTCCGTTGTCCTCGAAGAACTTCCCGTCGGTGTCGAATGTCATCTGCTTGCGGCGGAAATAGTCTTCGTTGTCGATGAAATAGACCTGGATCCTGGCCGCTGCAATCGAGGCAACCTTGATTACGAGCTGCCTGTCCACATCGCCGACGATGATGTTCATCCCGGACAGCCTGATGACCTCGTGGAGCTGGTTCTTCCTGTCGTTGATACAACCGTATCGGGGCATGAATGCCCTGATTTCCTTTTTCTGCTCCTGGATTCCCTGCGGAAGGTATCTTCCGACCTTCGAGATAGGGGACTCCGGGACGAATGGCATCATTTCGGAATTGACGAACAGTACTCTTTTGACAGGATTTCCCATATTATATTATTAAGATTCACAAAAGTAAGAATTTTTTTTCATATTTCGATATTTCATTATCTTTGACATCAATTTGGACGATTCGCGAATATGGCAGAAGGGGAAAGCAGACTTATCAGACGGAGACTCGTGGGCGCATGGCTGTCCACGGTAGTGAGTATCAGCCTCGTACTGTTCCTCGTGGGCGTCGCGAGCCTGCTTCTTGTCAACGCAAAGGGCGTTTCTGACTATTTCAAGGAAAACCTCCAGATTTCGGTGATGATGAAGACTGATGTCAGCGAGGAGTCGGCCCATGCCTACCTTGACGTGCTCGACTCCATCCCCGGTGTACGTCAGACTACCCTGATTCCGGTCGAGCAGGGAGTACGGGAGATGTCCGAGCTGCTGGGAGAGGATTTCCTCAATGTCTTCGAAGTCTCCCCGATTCCTGTCTCCATCGATGTTTCGCTGGATGCAGACTATGTCTGGGCTGACAGCATCGACGTCATCCGGAGGGAAATCATGGCTTCGCCCCTGGTCGATGAAGTGGTCTACCAGCAGTCCCTGGTGGACAAGCTCAACACCAACCTGGGAAAGATCTCGATGGTGCTGGGAATTTTCATCATCCTGCTCCTGTTCATCTCCTTTGTCCTGATCAACAACACAATCCGCCTGAATGTCTTCTCGAAGCGCTTTTCAATCCACACGATGAAACTTGTCGGAGCGACCAAGTCCTTCATCAGGGGGCCTTTCCTTGTCCAGAGCGTGTTCCAGGGCATGTTTTCGGCTATTGTCGCCATCGCCTGCCTTGTCGGGGTCCTTTTCTTCATCAGGAGGGAGTTCGTCCAGCTCTTCGAGATATTCAGTCTCGACCTTCTGCTTGTCGTGATGGGAATAGTCCTTGCGAGCGGCATCATCATCTGCCTGCTGAGTACCTATTTCGTGGTGGGCAAGCTCGTCTCGCTGTCCAAAGATGAACTTTATTGCTAGAATCGAATATCCGTAAAATGAATATGAAGAAACACAATGACAATACCCGGATGGCAACCACGCGGAAAGGGCTGTGGATGCTGCTCATGGGCCTGATAGTGATGGTTTCGGGCTTTATCCTGATGATGGGAGGTGCTCCCGAAGATCCGGAGGTCTTCAACTGGTCCATCTTCGATTTCCGCAGGCTGGTTGCTGCTCCGTTGGTCATCATCGCCGGGCTGGTGGTAATGATCGCCGCCATCATGCACCGTCCTTCATCCGATGAAAAGGAGGACGGGAAATGAGCTGGCTGCAGGCGCTGCTACTCGGTCTGGTCCAGGGCCTGACTGAATTCCTTCCCGTCAGCTCGAGCGGGCACCTGATGATTTTCCGTGAACTTCTCGGAGTCAATCCGGAGGGATTCATGGATTTTACCGTTGCTGTCCATTTTGCAACTGTTCTCAGCACCATTGTGGTTTTCCGGAAGCCGATCCTGGACATTCTGAAGGGCGTTTTCAAGTTCCGTCTCAACGACCAGACCGACTATGCCCTCAAGATCATCATCTCGATTGTGCCGGTCGGTATAGTGGGCCTTTTCTTCAAGGACAAGGTCGAAGCCCTCTTCGGGGATTCCCTTACGGTGGTGGGAATCTGCCTTGCCATCACTGCCGTCCTCCTTTTCCTCTCCGACATGTTCGGGAAACGACCTGAGGCCGTGAGCCCTTCGGGGAAAGAACCCCGCAACGGGATTTCGGTGCTCCAGGCCTTTGTCGTGGGCTGTGCGCAGGCGCTTGCTGTCGCTCCGGGGCTTTCCCGCTCCGGCACTACCATTGCTACCGGTCTGCTGACCGGAGTGAGGCGGGATGTGATTGCACAGTTCTCCTTCCTGATGGTCCTGGTTCCGATTCTGGGTGAGCAGTTGCTGGACCTGCTCGACATTGCAACAGGCGAAGCCGTCTTCGGTGCGGGTGCGGGAGCTGCCGCCATCATGGCCGGTTCCGCAGCAGCCTTCCTATCAGGCCTCTTTGCCTGCAAGGCCATGGTTGCCCTTGTCCGCAGGGCGAAACTCTCGTGGTTCGCAGCCTATTGCCTCGCGGCCGCAGTCCTGATATTCATAATCGCCTAATCCCCATCTTTCCGAATGCTCCAAAGACACCTTGTCTATTTCGTCTCGGACGTGCATCTCGGGCTGGATGTCAATGATCCCGCCGCCCGCGAAAGGCGGTTTGTGGACTTTTTGGAGTCAATTCCCGCACAGGAAACCCAGGCCCTGTACATGCTCGGCGACATCTGGGATTTCTGGTATGAGTACAAAGACGTCGTCCCAAAAGGCTACATACGTGTCTTTTCCGCCCTTCTCCGCCTGATGGATGCGGGTGTCGAGGTCTTTTTCTTCAGGGGCAACCACGACATCTGGTGCTACGGCTATTTTGCCGAATTGGGTATCAAGATTCTTGAGCAGCCTTGCACGGTGACCCATGGCGGCCGGACATTCTGCCTCGGACACGGCGACGGTCTCGGTCCCGGGAACCGCGGCTACAAACTGATGCGCGCAGCCTTCAACTCGCGTTTCCTGCAGCGGCTGTTCAGCATGCTCCACCCCTATCTCGCCTTCCGGCTCGGCAAGGGATGGTCAAGGCGCAGCCGTCTGGGCAAGTCCCGCAAATACTCCTTCAGGGGCGAGGACGAGCCGCTCTGGCAGTTCGCCCTTGAATATGACAGGGCCTCCCATGTCGATTATTTCATATTCGGACATTATCACACAAGCGTTGACATGACTCTCCCTTCGGGGGCGAAATTCATGATCCTAGATGACTGGGTCGCACCTCAATCCTCGAACTGGATTCTCTTCGACACGACAACCGGATGTTCAGGCATCTCCCAGAAAATTGAATAGTAGAGGTTGTCGAACTCTCCGCTTTCCCATTTTTCGACCAGATATTCAGTGACGCGGTCCTCCCCGAGGGGATCGTAGCCGACCTTGAGGTCATTCCCGAAGATTTTGGCTATTCCCTGCCAGAATCCGGCCGTGATCTTGTTCTTGTAGTCGCGGATGATCATGTACGACGATTTCCCGATCTCGCGGTCGATGAGCTTCATCAGAAGCTTGCCCTGCGAGATGGTCATGTTCCTCATCGGCTTCTCGTACATCTGGAACAGTTCCTTCTGCATCTGGTTGATGTACTTTTCCTTCTTTGCCCTCCTCAGCGAATTCTCCGCGATGTGCCGGTCCACTTCCCGGGTCAGTTCCTTGGCGGCGAGGGCGTAAGGATAAACCTTGTTGAAATTGTAGACCAGCCGGTAGTACTCCCGCAGGTTGCCGGTGTTCCGGCTGCCCTTCGGGAACACCCAGACCGGGGCAATCACATCAAAATAGACAGTGTCTCCTTCTTCGATCCTGTAGCCCAGGTAGCTGTCCCGACCCTTCCCGGGCTTTCCCGGTGCGACGCGGCGTGTTTCCCGGACTTCTTCCCCGGCATTCTTTTCCTTTCTCTTTTCGGTACGTTCCCTTCGCGGGACACGTCTGCGCGCGGATGCGGCCTCCCTCTCCTGCGCCGTGGCTGGCCCTGCGGCGAGGAGCATGGCAAGCAGGAGCGCTGCCAATGAATATGCCCATCCGTTTTTCATCTATGCAAAAGTACAAAAACAATGTGAATATCGTGCCGTCGACTTAGCCCTCCGTCGCCGATGTCGAAACCGTGTTCAATTATTTTTTTCCTTTTTTCGTAAATGATTGAGATTGACGAATTTCGCTATCGAAAATTTATGTCGAAAAAATGAAATATTTTTTGGATTTAT
>JBJFDD010000223.1:0-6487 GCA_051889815.1 Candidatus Cryptobacteroides sp.
CCAAGAGTCTTCAACGTGTTGTTCTGCGTGCTTTCAGTCTCGCCCGGCACCCCAATGAGAGTTGTCGGGATGTTCCAGAGAATGGCCTGGACGTGCAATCCCCCGAGTCCCGCCTCTTCGCATCTGGACCTGAAAGAGTCAAGGGCATCCTTGGTCTGGTCGATCCCTCCCATTCCGTCGATGAAAGTGCCGAGTTCATAGATTGCGAAAACCGGCTTGCCGTCAATCCTGTAATAGTTAGGCCTCTTGAAATAGTCTTCGATAAGATGGCCGGTGAAACTGTCGAAAGATTCCCGGGAAGTCTCGCCTCTCCAGTAAACCTTGCTCTTGTCCGGCTCGAGCCTGTCCCAATAGCTGTTGGCAGTGTGGTTGGCCCACATCAGGTAGAACTTCATCTTTTCGTTGTTCCGGGCCTTTAGGAAAGCATTCACCACATCCTCGAGGAATGGACGTCCGTCGTACCAGTACCAGTCGAAGATGAAGGTGTTGACCCCGTACTTTGTAGCGGTACGGATGATTTTCTCCTGCATCTTCGGGTCAGCCTCGTCGAAATAACCCCATTCCGGGACCCTCGGCTGCCTGTGACCCTCGTAGCGCGGTTCAGAATTGTAGAGAGTCTCCCACTCTCCTTTCCCGTCAGGGAATATGCCGATTTCCGCCCATCTCGGGTCATTGTGGTAAGCAGGCCATACATAGGCCGCCACATCGTACTCACTGGTCTTCTGGCAGCCTGTGGACAACATCAGCAGGGCTGACATCAGGCAGGCAAGACCGCAAAAGCACTTTTTCATAATCAAAGTTGTTTTGTAAGGTTTATCTGTTCCGGAGATAGTCATCGATTGCCGCTGCTGCCTTCCTTCCTGCACCCATTGCCAGAATGACGGTGGCGGCGCCAGTCACAGCATCTCCTCCTGCGAATACTCCCTCGCGCGAAGTCTTTCCCGTACTATCAGCTTCAATGCCTCCTCGACGCGTCGCATTAAGACCTTCTGTCGTGTTGACTATAAGTGGGTTAGGAGAAGTCCCTAAAGCCATGATCACGGTCTCTGCAGGAATCTCGAATTCGGATCCCGGGACCGGGACAGGGGAGCGGCGGCCGCTCTCATCCGGCTCTCCGAGCTCCATCCTGATGCATCTTATTGCCTTGACCCAGCCGTTCTCGTCCCCGATGATTTCAACCGGGTTGGTAAGCATCCGGAATTCGATGCCCTCCTCCTTGGCATGGTGCACCTCCTCCTTCCTGGCAGGGAGCTCTACTTCGGTACGGCGATAGACGATAGTCGTGTCTGCCCCCAGCCTGAGGGCGGTCCTGGCTGCATCCATCGCGACGTTGCCGCCTCCGATGACGCAGCATTTCTTTCCGGCATGGATAGGCGTCAGATAGTCCTCCCTGAAGGCTTTCATGAGGTTGTTCCTGGTGAGGAATTCGTTGGCAGAGAAGACTCCATTGAGGTTTTCGCCCGGAATGCCCATGAATCTTGGCAGACCGGCTCCTGTGCCCACGAAAACGGCCTTGAAGCCTTCTTCTTCCATCAGGCTGTCGATGGTCACTGTACGGCCGACAACAACGTCTGTCTCAATCTTGACCCCGAGAGCCTTGACCTCTTCGATTTCTCTTTTGAGAACAGTATCCTTCGGCAGACGGAACTCCGGGATGCCATATTCAAGGACACCTCCCGCCTTGTGGAGAGCCTCGAATATGGTGACGTCGTAGCCTTTCTTGGCAAGGTCTGATGCGCAGGCGAGTCCTGCAGGACCGCTGCCGATGACGGCAACCTTGAATGCTCCTTCTGGGACAGGCTTGACAGACTCGGAAACCGGTGAATTGTCTGCGACAAAGCGCTCGAGCTTTCCGATGGCGACTGGTTCGCTCTTGACTCCCAGGATGCAGCTGCCTTCACATTGGGATTCCTGCGGGCAGACGCGTCCGCAGACTGCCGGAAGGGAGGAATCGCGGGCAATTACCTCGGCTGCTCCCTTGAAGTCACCTTCCGCCACATGTGCGATGAATTCTGGAATATCCACCCCCACAGGGCAGGCTGCAACGCAGCGTGGATTCTTGCAATGCAGGCAACGGGATGCCTCCAGGGTCGCTTCTGCGGCATCATAGCCGTAACAAACCTCTTCGAAATTATGTGCTCGTACCTTGGGATCCTGTTCCCTTACCGGTACTCTTGGAATTCTTGCTGCCATCTTACTTCTTTATTTTTTCTCTTTCTACTGCTTCCTCGGCCTTGTACTGTCCAAGGCGTCTTATGGCCTCGTCGAAATCCACATCGTAGCCGTTGAATTCCGGACCGTCCATGCAGGCGAACTTCACCTTGCCTCCTACCGTCACGCGGCAGGCACCGCACATTCCGGTTCCGTCCACCATCAGCATGTTGAGGCTCACATCCTCCGGAATGCCGAGCTTCTTGCAGGTGAGGGTGCAGAACTTCATCATGATCATCGGGCCGATCGACACTGCCTGGGTGTATTCCTTGCCGTCCTCGGTGACGAGTTTCTCCAGAAGGGCGGTCACAAGTCCCTTGAAGCCCTCGGAACCATCGTCGGTACAGAGGTAGAGGTTGTCGCAGACAGAGCCGAGCTCTTGTCTGTAGATCAGCAGGTCGCTGGTCTTTGCACCGATGATGACATCCACGGCTACCCCTCTTTCGTGGAGCCATTTGGCCTGCGGATAGACAGGTGCAGTGCCGACACCTCCGGCAATGAATATGTACTTCTTGCCCTTGAGTTCTTCGTCGCTCATGCCTACGAAGGCGGAAGGGTTGCCCAAAGGACCCACGACGTCATTGAAGTACTCTCCTTCCTGCGTCCTGATGATTGCGGCAGAGGAGGCTCCAATGAGTTGGGTTACGATGGTGACGGTGCCTTTGGTAATGTCATAGTCACTGATTGTCAGTGGAATGCGTTCGCCCTTTTCGTTCGGGCGGACGATGAGGAACTGGCCCGGCTTCGCCGCCTTGGCAATCCTCGGTGCCTCCACCACCATCTTGCAGATGTTCGGTGTCAGCATCTCTCTTGTCAGAATTTTGAACATGTCAGGTATTTGTGGTTATTCGTTGTTCGTCCGTTCGCGGTTCCCAAAATTACTCTTTTAGGATGAAAATCGCAACTACAGCAGATGTCCGAGGAACTGGCTCTTTTCAGAGTCTGTCATCCCGCGTCTGGCGGCATATTCATCGACAGCCTCGGCGCTGACTCGCCTTATTTCAGGATAGCCAGCCTGCGGATGTATGAATATCAGGCCGCAAATGGTCGAGTCAGGCATCATTGCGCAACTCTCGAGAAGGGTTATCCCAAGTTTGTCTCCCTCGGGCAGCAGACGCAGTATGTCCCTCTTTAGGGTATGGTCCGGACAGCTGGAATAGCCGGCGGCAGGTTTGGAAATCTTTGCCGTGGAACCCTTCGGAAGATGACCCTGAAGGAAGGCGCTGAGCCATTCGGAAGCCGCTTCAGCAAGGGTCAGCCTGACTGAGCGGGAAAGCATCGGCCCGTACTCCGTACTGCAGGATGGACAGAGGCAGCCACTGTTCTGTCCTGTGCTGGCCACACTGATGGCGAACATCCCCATCGGGGATTCGATACCCATGCCCTTCGGAGGAACATAGTCGGCAAGCGACCTTCCTTCACCTCCTTCCTGCCTGAACATCGGCAGGCGGTAGGAACTGCTGACGATGTCGTCACCTTCGCTGTGGCAGGCATCAAACCTGGCGGAAAGGGTTATCCTGCACCCGCCGTCTTTGCGGAGGGTGTCGATTTCCCGGAGGGCATCTTCCTTGAGCTTTAGGAACTCTTCGTCCTCCTTCCCGCACTTCATCCCCCAGATGGCACTGAAGAGTTTCCAGTCGAAATATGGCATCACCTCGTCGAGTTCCAGGACCCTTGCAGGGATGTCAGGGAAGGGCATCCCGGTGATGTAACTTTCTTTATCAAAACCTTTAGATAACTTTTGCGATTTAGTTGATAATAAGGATTTTGAATATAATGAAACAAGCTTGGCCTGCTTCTCGTGCTCTGCCTTTTCGGTCTTTTCCCGCTCGGAAACCAGAAGGTTGGCGAGCACTGCCGAAGAGGAGGCATCCTCGCTGTAGAAGACGTGTTCGTAGAGGGGAGCGAGCTTGACCGCGGTGTGGATTGCCGAAGCAGCGGCACCTCCGACGAGAAGGGGAGTGTGCATGTTCCTTGACTTCATTTCCCTGCAGATTTCTTCCATCTGGAAGAGGGAAGGAGTGATGAGGCCGCTGACTCCGATCAGGTCTGCATTCACCTTTTCGGCTTCGGCAAGGATGTCCTCCTTAGGGACCATCACTCCGAGGTCGTCAACATTGATTCCGTTGCAGTTCATCACTATTGCCGTGATGTTCTTTCCGATGTCGTGCACGTCGCCTTTGACTGTGGCGAAGACGATCGTAGGCTTCCTGACGGAAGAAGTGTCGGCTTCCTTTTCGATGTATGGCTGGAGAACTGCGACTGCATTCTTCATCGTCTTTGCAGATTTGACGACCTGCGGCAGGAACATCTTGCCGTCTCCGAAAAGTTCGCCCACCCTGGCCATTCCGGCCATAAGAGGGCCGTCTATGACCTTGACCGGTTTGCCCAAGGCGGCAAGGCATTCGAGCAAGTCTGCTTCCATTGTCCCTGACCCGCCCTTCACTATCGCCTGGACAAGTCTCTCCTCCACACTGAGGGACGGAACTGCCTTGTCCGTGTGTTTCTCCGTTTCTTGTGCATCGGAGCCTTTCTGGAGGATTTCCTGGGCCTTCGCTATCAGCCGTTCGGTTGCTCCCGGGTCCTTGTCCAGGATGACGTCTTCGGTACACCGCAGCAGTTCGGGTTCAATCTCGTCGTAGAGCATCAGCATCCCGGGGTTGACAATTCCCATGTCCAGTCCGGCGGCAATCGCGTGGTAGAGGAAGACGGAATGCATCGCTTCGCGGACGGTGTTGTTGCCCCGGAATGCGAAGGAAAGGTTCGAGATGCCTCCGGAAGTCCTGCATCCAGGCAAGTTTGCCTTTATCCAGCGGACAGCCTCGATGAAATCGGCTCCGAAGCGCGCATGCTCTGCAATGCCCGTCCCGACAGGGAGCACATTGACATCGAATATGATGTCGCGGGGGTCGAATCCGGCCTTGTCAACAAGCAATGAATATGCCCTGCTGCAGATCTGGATCTTTCTCCGGTATGTGGTCGCCTGGCCTTCCTCGTCGAAGGCAATCACAATTATCGCGGCTCCGAGTTTCCTGATTTCTGCCGCTTTCTCCAGGAAGACATCTTCCCCTTCCTTGAGGGAGATGGAGTTGACGATGCATTTGCCCTGGGCGTTCTTGAGGCCGGCAAGGACAGTCTCCCAATGCGAGGAATCAATCATCAGTGCGGCCTTTGCTACCGAAGGGTCGTTGGAGATGTACCTGAGGAACTTCTCCATCTCTGCTGTGGAGTCGAGCATGGCATCGTCCATGTTGATGTCAATCACTGATGCTCCGTTCTCAATCTGTCCGGCAGCAATCTGCAGTCCGGCCTCGTAGTTGCCCTCTGCAACAAGTCTTGCAAATTTCCGGGAACCGGCCACATTGGTACGCTCGCCTACATTAGTGAAGTTCCTGCTCCGGTCAATGGTGACACTCTCCAGGCCGCTTACGTACAATGCTCCGCCCTGTCTGACCGGGATTGCCCTCGGGCGTATTCCCCTGACGGCCTCAGCTTCGGCCCTGATGTGCCCGGGTGTCGTTCCGCAACAGCCGCCGACGATGTTGACGCTCCCGGCAAGGGCCATCTGCCGGATTGCTGATGCGGTGTCCTCCGGGGATTCGTCATATTCACCCATCTCATTCGGGAGTCCTGCGTTCGGGTGGCAGCTTACTGCGGTCTCCGCCCATGAGGCGACATCCGCTATCAGGGGAATCATGTCCGATGCACCGAGCGAACAGTTGAGACCGAAGGAAAGGGGCGATGCGTGGCTTACCGAGCGGTAGAAGGCTTCCATTGTCTGTCCTGTCAGGGTGCGGCCGCTCTTGTCCGAGAGTGATGCTGAAATCATGACAGGGATGTTCTCCGAACCAGGAATGCGCCGAAGTGCGTAGATTGCTGCTTTCGTGTTGAGCGCGTCGAAACAAGTCTCCAGCAGCAGGAGGTCGGCACCTCCCAGGAGGAGTCCCCGGATCTGTTCCTCGAAGGCATCAGCCATCTGGTCGAATGAATATTGCCGGAAGGTCGGGTCGCTGATGTCCTGTGCGAGCGAGAGCGATTTTCCGGTCGGACCAACGCTGCCGGCAACAAAGACCTGCCCGGGGGCGCTGTCGGCCACGCTCCGGGCTATCCTTGCCGAAGCCGCTGCCAATTCTTCCGCCCTGTCCTGCATCCCGTAGGCTGCCTGGGAGATTCTCGAGGCGTTGAAGGAGTTTGTGGTGATTATGTCAGCTCCCGCCCCGATATATTCAGAATGGATGTCTGCGATGACCTCAGGCCGGGTCAGGTTGAATTCCTC
>JBJFDD010000224.1:0-1805 GCA_051889815.1 Candidatus Cryptobacteroides sp.
TCGAACTCACACGTCGCAATTGACACTAGCTCCTGAAACTAGCGCGTCTACCATTTCGCCACCCGCGCTCGAGTAATGGACCACAAATATACGATATTCAATTTGTATTTCCAAAATAATTGCGGTCCATTACAGCCAAAAACTATCTGGAGAAGGCTTTGAAGACCTGCTGTATGGCTGTCTTCTTTGCCGGATATGCAGTGATAAGTGTCGATTTGAAGGAGTCCGTGTCAGTTACGGAACGTCCCATCGAGCTCAGGATTTGGGCAGGTGAAAGACCTGCACCCTCCAGTCCGTCAAGTATTTCCGGATGAAACCAGTAAGTAGGATACCCCCGCTGGATATTGTAACGCTGGTTGATAATACCACGCTCGAGATAATAGGCCCACATCTCGCTGATTTCGCAGTATCCCGCATTTTCGCCGTTCCCGGTGCCGTAGCAGGAACCATTGATCAGGAAGGACTGAAGGACATAGGCTATGAGTTTGTTCCAATAGTCACACCCCACATTCTGGAAATGGGAAGCATGGGCAAGCTCGTGGGAAGTTGCCCCATAGAGAGCTGAATAGTTCTGGCTTATGTTCTTGGCACCGATGGTGATATCCGGAGCGACAATCCGGATGAGTGTCTTGTAGATATCCAGATAATTCGTGACGAGCTTGACGTCAATCAGGGAGCCGTGATGCATCATCAGGGCACAAGAGGACTGGACGGATCCGAGTATCCAGAAACGAAGGTTTGAAGGCGGTTGTACCAGCCCTTCGGAGGAGCATTTTTCATAATAGTCGTAGGCGGCATTGTTGACCACACACCTGCGGAAAAGGGCGTCGCCGGAGCCGGTATCCACAGTTACATCAATCCCCTCAGGGCTGCCCTTTCCAAGATTGGAAAGGGAGGCCGGTACCAGAATCAGGTTGAGGCCGATCGAAAATCCCTTGGCGTTCTTGAAACAGAGACGGTAATGCGGCTTGGAGGAGAATCTGGTCGTCATGGAATAGTTTCCTGCCGCATCCGTGTAAGCTGTTGCTACCTTCACGATTGTGTTGGCCATGACCTTGACCCCGCTGACGCCGACTGTCCTCTTTGCAGCAGGAAGGCCGGAGTCGACAATTGTTATCCTGCCGGAAGGATAGTACTTCGTAGCCTTTGTTTCGGGTTCCAGGAGCGACTCATTTCCGGTCAGACGGAAGGCATTGGTCTCCACCGACCTCCAGTCGACATATTCAAGACCCTTCGTGGCTGTCCCCTCTTCCGGGATGTAACAGTCCTCAAGGACTTCGTGGACAATGTCTTCCGGAAAGGCGAAGTCGGACGGGACGGTGGCATATTGCCAGGTAATTTCATCGTCGGACAGTGAAGGATCGTGCCAATAGTCGCCATCGCGGAGAATTTCACGGTCAAGCGGATGGTCGAACATGTCCACGCCCATGTCCAGGAGAATTGAGAACTCCCCGTCATCCTTGGGAAGGAACCTCACATAGCGGCAGTTTGGTTCAATGCAGCCTCCGGCGCGAGTTCCATAGAGGTCCATCAGGGATGCCTCGATGTTCTTCACTGAATATGGGTTCTCAAGTTGTTTCCCCAGAACCATCTCGCCATGATAGAGCATGTTGGCAGGCAGCGTTGAAGAATCGGGACCTCCATCCAAGCCAGAAGGGGCCTCTTTGGTGCATGAAGCCAGTACCAGCATCATGCAAAGCAGTTTACTAAAGTTTTTCATGTCAATAAGTGTTTGGTTTCCGCAAAGGTAAAGGCATTCATCCGTTGAATGAAATCTTCGACGGATAAGTTCGGAAATGCCTTCC
>JBJFDD010000225.1:0-6474 GCA_051889815.1 Candidatus Cryptobacteroides sp.
ACTATGGCATAGGGAGAGCCGGCATCCCCTTTGACCACCTGTTTCAGGGAAGAAGGCATCCCGTCAAAGGACACAGTTGTCGCATGGCGTATCACTCCGGTAAGCCACAAGTGCGTGACGCCCAAGGATTTGAGATAGCCAAGGAAGGAATCATCGATGTCGGGGAACCGGCCTGTGGGGAAGTCTTCTCCAGGCCTCTTTCCGGAATTCCATAGCCGGGGAAGCATCTGGTAAACTATGAGCTTCTTGTCCATGAGATCCTTGTCCATGCCTTCAGAACCCGATTACTGCCATGCCCCTGTCCCGGTCGATGTAGCCGGTCAGCCCCGGAACCTTGTACACTCTGGCCCAGCGGCCGGCATGGACACATTCCAGCCTCCCGAGGGCATCGAAGTCTATCGTCCCGGAACCAGCATACTGGTCCACAGTAAGATAGCCGACCCCCAGCGAGGTTATGTTCTGGAAGAAGTGCGTACCCTGGCTCGGGTCAACCCGGAAGTCCTCCAGGCCGTACTCCACAACCATCCTTGCCGACGAGATGTCAGTCCAGAGTACAGGTACACCGAGGGTGGGAATCGAGGAGCCCCACCTGCCGGGACCGATCAGGAAACAGGTTTCCTTGGCCTGGCCAAGGCCGGCATTTATCCTGGAAATCTCTTCGGCCATTGCAGGAGTCTGCATCTTGTCGAAGGTGTCGGGAGGAAGGACAACAATGTAGGAAGACTCCTTGAAGAAACCGTTGCCCAGGGCACTGTCGCAAGTGACCAGTTCAGTCCCGAGGGAAGCGGAGACTTCGTAGATGTTCGAGACACTCCTTTCTGAATTGCCGGCGACAGGACGCACCTGGAGCAGCTTGAGGCTGGCCTCGGTGCCGCCGGTGTCCGGAACCGGGTCCAGGGCGAACTCGATTTCGATGTCACACATCAGTTCCTTCTTGCAGATTTCCATGATGTCGTGCAGGGCCCGGGCAAGCGGCAGCCTTTCGTACTTGAAGATTGCATCGAAACTGACAATCCTCGGGCCGTTGGCCGTGACTCCGGGCTGGATGCGGTCGTCCTGGGCCACATAAGTGGAGGCGACCAGTTCCGGGTGGTCATATTCCTTCAGGGCATCCATCACCTTGACATTGCGGAGATTTATTCCGTCGTTCTTCGAAACCTTGAATGAGGCGGGATTCAGGTCCAGGGTGTACATTTCGTTCTGCGTCTCGCGCAGGGCCATCCTGGTCTCGGTGAGCTGAAGGATTTTCCTCGGCTGCATCGGACAGACCCTCAGGGACTTGCCCCCGTCAACAACAGTCTTTCCGAGACCGAAGGCGACATTCAGGACCCCGTCCTCCGCCTTTTCGGAACCGATAGGGTAGGAGTTCAGGGATCGTCCCACACCGGACATCATCGGATAGAAATCATTGCCGTGGACACTGCCGCAGATATCCTGGATGATTACCGACATCTTCTCCTCGCCGAGGAGGTTGCCGCTGGCCTGGATGTAGTTCCGGCTGCCGACGAAGAAGGTCGAGGCATAGACGCTTTTGATTGCCTTTGCAACCTCCCGGAGCATCTTGTCCCTGTTCTCGACCAGAGGGCACATGTAGGTTGAATATACCCCCGCGAAAGGCTGGAAGTTGCTGTCCTCCAGCTTGGAACTCGACCTGATGGCAAGAGGGCCGCGGCAGGTACGCACGTAGGCGCGGAGGTTCTGGGCAAGCTCGTCCGGCAAGGTCGAAGCCACGAATTCCTGGAGGATCTCGTCATCCGAGAGTTCCGAGTCGATGACATACTGCAGGCCGTTCTCCTGGATGAACTGGTCGAACCAGTCGGTAGTGATGACGATGGTCCGCGGAATGGAAATCTGCAGCCCCTCGTAAGAGTCGGAAAGATGGTATTTCTCGATCAGGTGGTTGAGGAATGCAAGACCCCTGGCCTTTCCGCCAAGGCTTCCTTCACCCATCCGGGAGAACCAGTAGTAGTCCTTGTAGGACTCCTTGTGGAACTCCGCGATTATGCCCTGTCCGCTTCCGAGATGGTAGGAGTCAATCTCCTTCCTGAGAAAGTCCCGGAAGGCTGCGGCATCCGTGTGGTGATGCACCCTGAAAGTCTGGGCAAGGGCGAAGAGTCCGCGGGCATAGAACCACTTGGAGAACATGTTCCTGGATGTGTTGCTGACAAGGATGCGGTCCGGGATGTCATTGATGATGTTCTCCAGGCCAGTAAGGCTTGAAGCCCTGCCATATTCAATGCCGGAGGAGTCCTTGAAGACAAAGTCCCCGAAGCCGAATTCCTCCTTCATGTAGTCGCCGAGCTGGATGAAGAGAGTTCTCGAATATTTCTTGAGAAAACCCGCCCCGAGCTGTCTGGCGTATTCTGACATGCTTGCCTGCGAGGACTGGAGCAGGACCGGCATCAGGGGGTCATATTCACGGATCCGGCGGACAAGGTCGATCCCCGCGTCGAGTTTCTCGGAGCTGTCCGCATCGCCCTTGTGCACCACCATCCCGATGTCCGAAATGACTCCCAGCATGTGTTCCTTGTACTGTTCGAAATAGTTCACGGCCTCCTCGTAGCAGGTTGCAAGCAGGATTTTCGGACGTGAACGCTTCCTGTTCCTCTTCTGGTCCTCATTGAGGCATTCCTTGACGTACTCCCGGCTCTGGGTGAGCACAAGCTTGTAGAGTTCGGGAAGATAGGTGGAATAGTACCGGATTGAGTCCTCCACCAGCAGAATGACCTTCACCCCGACCTCGAAGACGTCGTTCTCCGCATTGGCCGAGTCCTCCAGGAGCTTGACGATGGCAAGAATCAGGTCGGCATTGCCGTGCCAGCTGAAGACAAAGTCTATTCCTGTCCTGTCCATCTCGAAGACCCTCTGCCGGACAGCCTTGGAATAATGGATGAGGAGGATGAAAGGAACTGAAGATGACTTTTCTTTGAGCTCGGCGGCGAAACTGAAGATTTCGGTGTCATTGTCGTTGTACATGCACATTATCATGTCAACCTCATTGCCCGACTCACGGTCAGACTCCAGATAGGCCCTTGCCTGGGCCGACGAGTTCTTCCAGACGAAGGTCGGAGGAGAACTCAGGTTGAGTTCCCGGTATTCTTCGATTATCTGCCTCTCGATTCTTCCGTCCTCCTCAAGGGAGAATGCATCGTAGTTGCTGCAGATCATCAGGATCTTCCTGATCCTGGATTTCATCAATGATTCCTCGTTCATTTGGTCCGGTTTATCGTTTCATTGCCTGTCTTCTCCTGAACTCTGCCACGGTGACTGCAGTGGCCACTGCCGCATTGAGCGATTCGGAGCCCCGGCAGTCCTCGGGATACGGCGGGATGAACAGCCTGCGGGTGACTTCCGCAGCAGCCGCAGGGGAAATGCCGTTGGCTTCGTTGCCGATGACTATGACGGAAGGGGAGTCCGCCCCGGAGCAAAGGTCCATGGAGTACATGTTCTCCCCGTCCAGGAAAGTTCCGTAGACATCAGCCCCGCAGGAGCGCATCCGCCCAAGGAGAAGGGGCAGGTCGCAGCAGCGGTAGGGGACCCGGAATATTGCGCCCATCGTGGACTGTACGACCTTGGGATTGAAGATGTCGACTGTGTCCCCGGACGCAAAGACGGCATCTATCCCGAACCAGTCTGCAAGGCGGATGATCGTGCCCAGGTTCCCCGGGTCCCTGATGCCGTCCAGGGCCAGGAACAGGCCTTTGAGGGGCAGCGGGGAAGTGGCATCCAGGAACAGGTTGGCGGGTTTGCGCACGACAGCCAGGGCCGGAGAAGGGGTAGCCATCTGGCTGAGCCGCGACATGGCCTTGGCGCCGACACTGTCCAGAGTGTAGACTTTAAGGATATCGAAAGAGGACTCCAATGCCTCGGCAACCATCTTTTCCCCTTCCACGATGAAGGCATTCTCCTGGTCGCGGTATTTCTTTTGTGTCAATGACTTGACATACTTTATTTCATTGGAAGATACAGGTATTTCCATACTTCAGGACATTCATCACGAACCGTGTCCGCCGGCTTTTCCGGCAGGCCGTCTCCACAAAGATAGCATATTTTTCGGAGCGTTTTTGCCATTATCTCGGAAAGGCTTGCTATTTTTGTAGTACAGATGGAACATCGGCATATTCATAGAACCTTCCTGCAAGCCGCCCTCCGGGTGTGCTGCCTTGCCGTTTTGCCCTGCGCCGCTTCCTGCAGCATCACCCGCTCCCTCGCCGACGGCGAGTACACCCTGACCTCCAACAAGATCCATGTGACCAATGACAGCAAGTACAATGTCAGGGAGCTGCAGCCCTACATCAAGCAGAAAGCCAATCCCAACCTGGTCTTCGGATGGAATCCTTTCATGAGCATCTACAACTGGTCCGGACAGGAGGGGGACAAAGGATTCGGCAAGTTCTTCAGGAAAATCGGTGTGGCCCCGGTCGTGTACCAGCCTTCAGCAGTGGCGACCTCGGTCGAGAACATTGAAAGGCACCTGGAGTACGAAGGCTATTACGGTTCCCGTGTCGAGAGCTTTGCAATTGTCAAGGGAAAGAAAGTGGAGGTCAACTACAATGTCACCCTGGGCAAGCGTATCAGGATTTCGGAGATAGAATTCGACCTGCCGGAGGGACCTGTCAAGGAAGACTTTCTCGCAGACACTTCCGCCCTCGGCATCAGGGCAGGGGACTTCCTGTCTGAAAGTGCCCTCGAGGCGGTAAGCGAAAAGACGGCAGCGGCCCTGCGCCGCAAGGGCTATTTCGGATTCACCAAGCACTACCTGACCTTCGAGGCGGACACAATCGGCAGGGAGGATGCCAGCCTCAGGATGAGCATCCGTGAATATACCAGGAACCAGTCGGCAGAAAGCGCCAGGCCGCACAGGAAATATTCCATCGGGGATGTCAGGATCTCCTACGACGAAGACATCCGCTTCAGGGAAAAAGTCCTGAAGGAGGTCTGCACCATCAGGCCCGGGAACATGTATGACGAGACAGATGTGAACAACACATATTCAAGGCTTTCCTCCCTCCGCCTTTTCAATGGAGTCAACATCGAGATGACTCCTTCGGACACCGCACTGGTGGACTGCGACATCAACCTGACCGGGTCGAAAAGGCAGGGATTCAAGACGGACTTCGAGGCCTCCACCAACTCCAACGGGCTGATAGGACTGTCTCCCCAGGTAAGCTATTTCCACAAGAACATCTTCCACGGAGGGGAGTGGCTGAACCTCAGTTTCCTTGGCAATTTCCAGTTCAAGTTCAACGACAGGGACATCCGCTCCAACGAGTTCGGAGTCTCATCAAGCATCAGTTTTCCTGAATTCCTCGGACTTCCGCGCCGCCTTTTCAACGGACCGGACATGCCGCGGACAGAAATCAGTGCCTCGTACAATTTCCAGAACAGGCCCGAATACACCCGCCACATGATCTCGATGAACTATGGCTACACCGGTACTTTCCAAGGCGGGCATTGGATGTACCAGACCTATCCCCTGAAGGCGAAACTGGTGAAACTGAGCAATCTGGACAGCGATTTCGCTTCCAGTCTAGCTGCCAACCCTTTCATCATGGAAGCCTACCAGAACCACATCGACGAGGGTGCCGGACTGCTGCTGTGGTACTCCAGTTCCAACGAACTTAATCCCCGGGTGTCGCATCATTCCGCCAAGTTCCAGATTGATGCATCGGGCAACCTGATGAGTTTGTTCAATCCTCTGATGAACCGAAACGGGATGGGGCAGCACACAATCTGGGAAGTGCCATATTCACAGTACGTCAGGACTGAACTATCCTTCGCAAGGACGCTGATGTTCCCGGGCAGGAACCATTCCCTCGCCATGAGGGTGCTGGCCGGAGCCGGTTTCGCTTATGGCAATTCCGCACGGATGCCGTTCGAAAAACAGTTCTACAGCGGAGGTGCCAACAGCATGCGCGGCTGGCAGGCAAGAGCCCTGGGACCGGGCAATTCCCCGATGAATCCACTGTTTGTCATTCCGAGCCAGACGGGCGACATGAAACTGGAGGCGAACCTCGAGTACAGGTTCCCGCTGTTCTGGAGACTGAACGGAGCCTTGTTTACGGATGTGGGAAATGTCTGGACACTGAACGGTGAAGAATCTCAAGAGAGCAGCCTCAAGACAGATTTCTCACTCTCCAACCTCGGGCAGACCATCGCCGCGAACTGGGGCTTCGGCATCAGGATTGACCTCAATTTCCTCATACTCAGGCTGGATGCCGGCATCAAGATTTTCGACCCGGCTCGGGAACACCCGTGGGTTGCACCGAAGCAGTGGGCAAACAGGGACAGTTTCGCCCTGCATTTCGGAGTCGGCTATCCGTTCTGAGGCTACCCGATGGCGTAGGACTGCCTCTGATTATTTGTGGACAAGGACCGCAGGAAAAGTATTGCCAAATTAAATTAATATTGTTATCTTTGCTTTGCTTTTTGGTGAAGCAAGAGTATCCAATCTAACCTGAATATTAATTCATA
>JBJFDD010000226.1:0-6465 GCA_051889815.1 Candidatus Cryptobacteroides sp.
AGTCGAAAGCGGGTGAATCACAATCGGTTCCAGGGGCAGGTAGGAAAACACCTTGGCAAATCCTGTCCCGAGGATGAAGCCAATGACGTTGACGATGATTGCCGCAATAAGGATGAACAGGGCTCCGGTTTTCAGCCTCAGGCACAGGATTACTACCATGCACATTGTGAGGAGGGTCAGCATCAGGTCATCGGCAATCCCTGTCGCCTGGCAGGCGAGGGAGACTGCGGCATGCATCATGGCAAAGCCATGGATTATCAGTGAATTCTTTGAAACGGTCATCAGTCTGTGTTTTTCCTTTGCTTTCTCACGCCGGGAAAATTTACGATTAAGTTAACTGAAATTTCCTGTAAATCCTACCATTCATCCAAAAAAAAATGGCAATTCGTCCAAAAAACGTTTTTGATTTTAATAAGGTTATTAATTTTGTTGTTGCATTGTTTTTATAAAACTATTTAGATAACACTATTACCAAATGACCGACCGTCAGCGAAAACTCTCTTTTGCGCAGATGTGGAATCTCAGCTTCGGCTTCTTCGGAGTCCAGATTGCATATTCATTGCAAAGCGCCAATATCAGCCGGATCTTTGCCACTCTTGGGGCTGATCCGCACCAACTGAGCTTCTTCTGGATTCTTCCGCCCCTTATGGGCATGCTCGTCCAGCCTCTTATCGGAAAATGGTCCGACAGGACCTGGTGCAGGATGGGCCGCAGGAAGCCATATCTTCTTGTCGGAGCCCTTGTGGCTGTAATCGTCATGGCATTCCTACCGAATGCCGGAAGCCTCAATTTCTCTTCAAGGCTTATCCTCGGACTGAACGGAGCAATGTGGTTCGGCCTTTTCTCCCTGATATTCCTCGACACGTCAATCAATGTTGCGATGCAGCCGTTCAAGATGATGGTCAGTGACATGGTAGGGGAGGAACAGAAGGCGCAGGCATATTCCATCCAGTCCCTTCTGTGCAACGCAGGAAGCCTCGTGGGCTACCTTTTCCCGATATTCTTCACATGGATAGGAATCGCCAACACAGCCCCGAAGGGGATGATTCCGCCTTCCGTCATCTGGAGTTTCTATTGCGGTGCTGCAATCCTCATCCTTTGTGTCCTCTACACCTTCGCTAAAGTCAGGGAGATGCCGCCTGCTGAATATGCCGAATTCCACGGACTCGACCCGGCAAAACAGGAGGCCGAAAGGAAAAATGAACCTGGACTGCTGAAGCTCCTCCTCCGTGCCCCGCGCACATTCTGGACCGTCGGGCTGGTGCAGTTCTTCTGCTGGGCCGCCTTCATGTACATGTGGACCTACACCAACGGAGCAGTTGCCGCCAACTGCTGGAACACATCGGATCCTGCAAGTGACGGTTACCAGGCCGCCGGCAACTGGGTTGGCGTCCTTTTCGCCGTGCAGGCTGTCGGTTCCATCCTCTGGGCCATCGTGATTCCCAAGTTCAAGTCACTCAGGCTTTCCTATGTGGTCAGCCTGCTGATAGGTGCAGTCGGGTTCATCTCCATAATATTCATTCACGACAAGTATCTGATGCTGGGGTCGTATTTCCTCATCGGAGCTGCCTGGGCTGCAATGCTCGCCCTGCCGTTCACCCTCCTTACCAATTCTCTTTCGGGTGACCATCTCGGCAGCTACCTGGGCCTTTTCAACTGCACCATCTGTCTTCCCCAGATTGTTGCAGCAGCCATCGGCGGTGCAGTGCTCAAGCTTGTCGGAAATTCACAGGCTGCGATGCTTGTGCTCGCCGGTGTCCTTCTGGTTCTCGGCAGCGCAGCTGTCTGTCTCGTCAAGGAACACAAACAAGTTACTCAATAATTATTAACCTTTAAATCAATGAATAGATTCCTTACTGTTTTAGCGGCTGCCATCGTTTCACTGGCGATGTCCGCTAATCTGTCCGCCCAAAACGGATATGAAGTGAAGGGTGTAGTTATTGACCAGATTGGTCCCGTTGTCGGGGCTACCGTCATGGAGGCAGGTACCAGCAACGGTGTCTCCACTGACCTGGACGGTAATTTCATCCTCAAGGTATCTTCGAAAGACGCTGTCGTCGAAGTCAGCTGTGTCGGATATACCACCCAGTCTTTCACGGCATCCCAGATGCCTGCGACAATCACTCTAGCCGAGGACACCAAGTTCCTGGAGGAGAGTGTGGTTATCGGTTACGGTACAGTGAAGAAGAGTGACATGACCGGTTCGGTCGCTTCGATCCGTGCCGAGAGCGTCAACCGCGGAGCCGTCACTTCTCCAAGCTCAATGCTCCTGGGAAAGGTTTCCGGTCTGAACATCACTCCTGCCAACGGCCAGCCTGGTGCTTCAGCAACCATCCGCATCCGCGGAGCCGCTTCCCTCACTGCTTCCAATGATCCTCTCATCGTCATTGACGGTGTGCCTGTGACCAAGGACGGCGGAGCCGGAATGGGTGACCCTCTCGCAACTGTCAACCCTAATGACATCGAGTCATATTCAGTGCTCAAGGATGCCTCCGCAACAGCAATCTATGGTTCCAGGGCTTCCAACGGTGTGATCATCATCACCACCAAGAAGGGCACCGGTACCGGAATGCACGTCAGCTACAGCGGAAGCGTTTCCGCAAAGCAGAACAAGGATGTCATCAAGATGATGGACGGCGAGACTTTCGCCGACTACATCCAGACCAACCGTCCTGAGTCATCCCATCTGCTCGGTGTTGATGGAACTCTCTACAACACTGACTGGCAGAGCCTCATCTATCGTGTCGGAATCAACACTGACCACAACGTCAGCCTCTATTCCGGCGGCAAGTTCCCGTTCCGCGTCAGCCTCGGTTACAACCTCGACCAGGCTACAATCAAAGTCGGTGACAACCAGAGAGGCAACCTCGACGTCAGCCTTTCTCCGAAGTTCCTCGACAATCATCTGTCGCTGAACGTCAATGCGAAGGCTGTCTACCAGAAGACCAACTGGGCCAACAACCCTGTGGGTAGCGCTCTTACTTTCGATCCTACCAAGCCTGTCTACTTCACCGATGCTGCGGGCAACATTGACAAGTCCCAGGTCAGCAACGGCTATTGGAACTGGATGTCAGCAGGTTCAGCCAACACGATGGCAAGCGTCAACCCTCTCTCCTCGACCTACGACTATGTCAACTACGGTGACACCTACCGTACTATCGGCAACATCCAGCTTGACTACAAAGTCCATGGTTTCGAGGCTCTCAGGGCCAACGTCAACCTCGGTCTCGACATGGCCCGGACCAATGGAACCAAGTACAACACCCTCGGCTCCATCGGCGCCATGAGATCCACCCCGGACCTCTACGAGACCTACAAGAACATGAACAAGAACACCCTCCTGGAGGCTTATCTTGACTACAACGAGACTTTCGGAAAGCACAATGTCAATGCCATGGCAGGTTACTCCTGGCAGCACAACTATGTAAGCTACGACAACTCTCAGTACTACAACAACGACAGGGAGCGTGAATATTTCATCAAGCCTAATGACTCGAAGGAGTACTATCTGATTTCCTTCTTCGGCAGGTTCAACTACAGCTACGATTCCCGTTACCTCTTCACATTCACTGCCCGCGGTGATGCTTCCAGCCGTTTCTCTCCTTCCAACCGCTGGGGCTTCTTCCCATCAGCAGCTTTCGCTTGGAACATTGCCAATGAAAAATGGATGAAGAACTTCGCCGACCTTTCTTCCCTCAAGCTCCGTCTCGGTTGGGGCCGTACCGGACAGCAGGACATCGGCGATGACTACTATCCTTACATTGCCCGCTACTATCAGAGCGCATCCATCACAATGCAGTACCCGATGCTCGGCGCATCCGCTGCCTCATATCCTGTGCTTTCACCTCTCGCCTACAATCCGAACATCAAGTGGGAGACCACCGAGACCTACAACGTAGGTTTGGATTTCGGTTTCATTGACGAGAGAATCACCGGTACCGTCGAGGCATATTACCGCAACACCTATGACCTCCTTAACAATATTTCCATTCCGCTTGGTTCCAACTTCGGCAAGGAACTCATTTCCAACATCGGTACGATGACCAACAAGGGTATCGAGCTCTCTGCCAACTTCATCCCGGTACAGACCAGGGACTTCAGCTGGGAAATCGGGGGAAACATCACATTCCAGGATGTCAAGATTACCAAGCTTACCAACAGCGACGCCGATTTCAAGGGTGTCGAGAAGGGCAAGTCTATGGGTAGCAACGTCGGCTTCACTTCAGTCCACAAGGCAGGCTATGCTCCTTTCACCTACTATCTCTACCAGCAGGTCTATGACAAGGACGGCAATGCAATCCAGAATGCGCTTGCCGACCGCAACAACGACGGGCTCATCAATGCCGAAGACCGCTATGTCACCAACTGCAGCCCTACTCCTTGGGCCTACTTCGGTTTCAGCACCCAGCTGAACTGGAAGAACTGGGACTTCGGTCTCAACGGTCACGGCTCGCTCGGCGGTGAACTCATCAACAAGAACGCAATGGGCTACGCCACATCCTACAGTGACGATTACACCAAGGGTTACATCGGCAACCTCAGCGCAACCTGGCTTCTTCCAGGCTGGACTGCCGCCAACACCGAGGCCCAGAAATTCTCTGATCTCTTCATCGAGGATGCTTCTTTCTTCAAGATTGACGACATCAATCTCGGTTACACTTTCGACCTGAAGAACAATCTCAGGATCCGCCTGGCAGGTTCAGTTCAGAATGTCTGCACATTCACCAAGTACTCGGGACTTGATCCGGAGATTACCGACGATGATGGTGTGGACACTGAAATCTACCCTCGACCTCGCCTTTACACTCTCCGACTCAACATCACTTTCTAATCAAGAGGAGGAATACACAATGAAACTTGCAAACAAAATTATACTGGCACTTTCATCCGCTCTGCTGTTCTGCTCCTGCCTTGGAGACCTGAACACAACGCCGCTGAATGAAACCGATTTCACGGCTGACAATGCCTATGAGAATGAGTCCAGCTATCTCAATGCCCTTGCCTATATCAACGGCTACTATATGCTTGTCGGTCAGGAAGAGGCTGGAAAGAATGACCTTGGATTCTCCGATGCAGGTCAGTCCGAGTTCCTGAGACAGTGGTTCAATCTCAATGAGATGACCTGCGACGCCCTCAAGTGCGTCTGGGGTGACTCCTATCTGTCCGAGCTGCAGAACAACTCCTGGTCTGCAACCAACGACGCCTGCGTGGCTGTCTACACCCGTGCAGTCAAGGCCATTGCCCTTGTCAACGAGTATCTTCTCCAGACCGAAGATGACCGAATCAAGGCTCGCGGACAGGAGAAACTCCTTCCTACAATTGCCGGCTACAGGGCTGAAGCACGTTTCCACAGGGCATTGTTCTTCTACATCCTGATGGACGAGTTCGGCAATCCTCCTTTCCCGATGCCTGAAAACATCGGTGGAGCCAATCCTGACCAGATCCAGAGAAAAGACCTCTTCAACTGGATTGAAGAAGAGCTCCTCGACCTTGTCGCAGATGACAGCGCAATGCCTGCAAAGGGTGCAGTCCCTTATCCGAGGCCTACAAAGGGCAGTTGCTGGGCTCTCCTGAGCAGAATGTACCTCAATGCAGAGGTCTACACCGGCACTGCAAGATGGGAGGACTGCAAGAAGGCTTCCAAGAAGGTCATCGACATGGGATATTCAATCCACACTCCTTACTGCGACCTCTTCCGTCAGAACAACACCGAAAGCGGAGCTGCCGAGGAAGAATTCATCTTCGCAGTCGCCTATGACAGGGTACACACCCAGAGTTGGGGCGGCACCACCACCTTCACTTCCGCTGCACTCAGCGAGGACGCCAACAAGGCCATCGGAGGCACATTCGGTTACGCAAAGGTGAGTGGCGAGAACTGGGCTGGTTACCATGTCCCTGCAGATTATGTCAAGTACTTCGACCTGAAGGATGTCGAATGGGGCAACTCCGACAATGTCTTCGGCTACAACCGTGAGACTTCCGACCAGCGTGCTTTCTTCACGAATCTCGGATGCGTTGAGCCCTTCTCACCTTCAAAGCAGTCATCCGGCTGGCTCTGCTGGAAATGGAACGGACTCAACCACGACGGGACTTTCGCTCAGGATGAGTCGACTGCCGGCAACTGGAAACTCAGCTCCGCCGACATGCCAATCTTCCGCCTGGCCGAAATGTACCTCAACTATGCCGAGGCAGACGCACGTCTGAACAACGGTACCGTGACCGACGGTCTTGCCAAGGGTTACATCAAGTCCCTGCGCGACCGTGCAGGCGTTTCTGAAACAACTCCTGCAACCATCACCACCGACTGGATTCTCGAGGAAAGAGCCCGTGAGTTCATGTGGGAAGGTCACAGAAGGGTTGACCTCATACGTTACGGCAAGTTCACTTCTTCTGATTTCCCTTGGGTCTACAAGGGTGGTGTAGAGAACGGAAGCGCACAGCTTTCAGACCATCTCAAGATTTTCC